>JAQUYQ010000184.1 GCA_028691795.1 Herbinix sp. | reverse complement strand
ATACGAATTAGATTACCCCTTTGTAACCTAAGTACATATCTTACCAGATACCCTGAGCTATCATTGCATTCGCAACCTTTTCAAAGCCTGCGATGTTAGCACCCACAACATAATTGCCCGATGCATTATATCTCTTTGCAGCATCATTCATGTTATGGAAGATATTAACCATGATCTGCTTTAATTTTGCATCAACTTCTTCAAATGTCCAGCTTAATCTTTCACTGTTTTGAGTCATTTCTAATGCGGAGGTTGCAACGCCACCTGCATTAGCAGCCTTACCGGGTGCAAACATTACCCCGTTACCCAGTAAGTACTCTGTTGCTTCTAAAGTTGTAGGCATATTAGCACCTTCTGCAACTGCGAAGCAGCCGTTAGCAACTAATGCTTTTGCATCATCAATAAGTAATTCATTTTGTGTTGCACAAGGAAGTGCAATGTCACATGGAACAGACCATACACCTCTGCCCTCATGATATTCGGAGTTTGGTCTATAGTTTTTGTACTCTGTTAATCTTGCACGTTTTACTTCTTTAATATCTTGAAGTGCCGCTACATCGATGCCCTCCGGATCATATACCCAACCATTGGAATCACTGCAGGTAACACATTTTGCGCCTAACTGATGTGCCTTCTGTATCGCATAAATCGCAACATTACCGGAGCCGGATACTGTGGCAATCTTACCTTGAATATCTTTACCATTGCATTTCAACATTTCTTCTACTAAATATAATAAACCGTAACCGGTCGCTTCAGTTCTTGCTAAGGATCCACCGAAGGTTAAACCTTTTCCTGTTAAAACACCTTCATAGGTACCTTTAATTTTCTTGTATTGACCAAACATATAACCAATTTCTCTACCGCCTGTACCAATATCACCTGCGGGTACATCTACATCAGCACCGATATATTTGTATAATTCTGTTATGAAACTTGTACAGAATGCTAATACCTCTCTGTCCGATTTGCCCTTAGGATCGAAATCGGAACCACCCTTACCTCCTCCAATTGGAAGACCTGTTAAGGAGTTCTTAAAAATTTGTTCAAACCCTAAGAATTTAATAATTCCAATGTTTACGGAAGGATGTAAACGAAGTCCTCCCTTATAAGGCCCAATCGAATTATTGAATTGTACACGGTAACCTGTGTTCACTTGTACCTTACCGCTGTCATCTACCCACGGTACTCTGAATTTAATCTGTCTGTCAGGCTCAACAAGTCTCTCAAGGAGCGCTTCTCTCCTGAACTTTTCCTCATTCGCATCAACAACAGCTCTTAAGGAATGAAGTACCTCCTTAACTGCCTGATGGAACTCCGGCTCGGCGGGGTTTTTCTTAACCACCAGCTCAATTACTTCATCAACGTAACCCATAATTTAATCTCCTTTGATTAAAATTTGCAGACAAGTGACGACAATTTTTTCACTTTCATAGACAAAAGGGTACAACAAATAAAACAAATACCCCTTTGTATTTGCTTTTTTCATTATATACAGATTATGTATTTTATACAAGTACTATTTAAAAATCTAATATTTAATATTTAATTTTACAATTCATAGAGCTAATCGACTAATTGGCACTGACAAACTGTTTCTCGCAAAAAAGGTATTCATTTTTATGGTTATATGCTATAATTCATGATTATATAGGAAGAAACAGTAAATTATAAATATCATATGTAAAAAGATGTACTTATCTTAATGAAACATCTTATTTAAAAGGAGATTGTTATGGCATTCGATGGCATCGTTATCGCAAATGTGATTCAGGAACTGCGTAAAACCCTGCTGGGTGGCAGAATTAATAAAATTGCTCAGCCTGAAAAGGATGAATTAATATTAACAATCAAGGGACAAGCACGAGAACAATACAAACTTCTACTCTCCGCAGGTGCAGGTCTTCCTTTGATTTATCTGACAGAATACACAAAGCAGAGTCCCATGACTGCACCTAATTTTTGTATGCTTCTTCGGAAGCATCTAAACAGTGCCAAGATACTTGATATCTATCAGCCCGGTCTTGAGCGTATCATTCATTTCAAAGTAGAACACCTGGATGAAATGGGAGATCAGCGAGTAAAATATCTAATTTTTGAGTTAATGGGAAAGCATAGTAATATCATCTTCTGTGATGAGGACATGGTTATCATTGATAGTATCAAGCGAATTAACCAGTTTATAAGCTCCGTTCGTGAAGTATTACCAGGACGCAAATATTTTATACCTCTAACGGTAGAGAAATATGACCCGTTGACTGTTACCTTTGATGATTTTCAAAACAGTATATTAAAAAAACCGATGTCGATAGGGAAAGCCCTTTATAACAGCTTAACCGGTATCAGTCCGTTACTCGCAAACGAGCTCTGCTGCCGCGCTTCGATCGAAGCTTCAGAAGCAACAAATACTCTTAGTGAAGCCGCCCTATTGCATCTATTCAATAATTTCAGCCGCCTTATAGAGGATGTTAAAAGCGGTAATTTCACGCCAAACATTGTGTCACAGGATAGTGTTCCGGTTGAATTTTCCAGTGTTGCACTTACCTGCTATACAAATCATGAGGTTCAAAGCTATGATTCAATTTCTGTCTTACTAGAAACCTTTTATGCCTCTAAGGATTCTGTAGCAAGGATAAGGCAGAAGTCTTTTGATTTACGTAAGGTAGTTTCGAACGCAATTGACCGAGCCAGTAAAAAGTATGACCTTCAGCACAAGCAGCTTCAGGACACGGATAAACGTGATAAATTCAAGATTTATGGTGAGTTAATCACAGCATATGGTTATGGTTTAGAGCCCGGAACAAAAGTTTTAAATACGATTAATTATTACGATGATAAAGAAATCAGCATTCCTCTAGACCCAACCTTATCACCTTTGGAAAATGCAAAGCATTACTTTGAAAAATACAGCAAATTAAAACGTACCTATGAAGCACTTACTACTCAGATAAAGGAAACCAGCGATGAGCTTACCCATCTTGAATCCATCCGAACGTCTCTTGAGATTGCTACGGAAGAAAATGATCTCGCTGCTTTAAAACGAGAATTGACGGAATACGGATACATCCGACGTAAATTTGTTAGTGGTCCGAATAAACTAGTCAAAAAAGCCAATTCGCAAAAATCTGGAGTAAAAAGTAAACCCTTCCATTACATTTCCTCTGACGGTTATCATATGTATGTTGGCAAAAACAATTATCAGAATGATGAATTAACCTTCCAGTTTGCAGAGGGGGGAGATTGGTGGTTTCATGCCAAGAAAATGGCCGGTTCGCATGTTATCGTAAAGGCTGATGGTAAGGAGCTTCCTGACCGGACTTACGAAGAAGCGGGCAGACTTGCAGCTTATTATTCGAGTTCTAGAGATGCCGATAAGGTAGAAGTGGATTATACGCTAAGAAAAAATGTAAAGAAGCCAAGCGGCGGAAAACCTGGGTTTGTAATTTATTATACAAATTATTCCATGATATCTACGACTGATATTAAAGGGATTGAGCAAGTTTTGTAATATTGAAAATTAAACTGACAAAGGAGAAAATTTATGATTATCGCCGATTACCATGTACATTCCGACTTTTCAAGCGATTCAGAAGCACCAATGGAGCAAACAATAGAAAAAGCAATTCAATTAGGTCTTAAAAGATTATGCTTTACTGATCATATGGATTATGATTATCCTGGGATGAGTTATGATAGCTTTGTTTTTGATCTTGAAACCTATGTGAAGAAATTAGAGGGGTTAAAAGAACATTATTATAATCAAATTGAAATACTTACTGGTGTTGAAATAGGTTTACAGCCCCACCTTACAGAATGTTTATCTAACTTGGTAAATAGTTATCCCTTTGATTTTATCATTGGATCTTCCCATGTTGTAGATCGTATTGATCCTTATTATCCTGAGTATTGGGTAAACCGGACGATGGAAGATGGAATCAACAGATATTTTGAATCTATCATGGAAAATTGTAAAGCATTTCAAGGTTTTCATGTATATGGGCACCTTGATTACATCATCCGTTATGTTCCCGAACAGTCCGATTCTGTTGGATTGTCTGGCAGAAAGGCAGATTATTCCTATTCTAAATACGCTGATCTACTCGATGAGGTTTTAAAGACTATTATTTCCTATGGAAAGGGAATTGAAGTTAATACCTCAGGATTAAAATATGGTCTCGGACATCCACATCCTAAGGCTGAAGTAATAAAACGTTACAAAGAGCTGGGAGGCGAACTTATCACCATCGGTTCCGATTCCCATAAGCCGGAACATTTATGTTATGATTTTCACCTGGTTCCTGAATTATTAAAAGATTTAGGCTTTTGCTATTATGCAACCTTTAAGCAGGGAAAACCAGAGTATGTGAAGCTGTGAAGTGATTAACTTACACATTGATCTATTTACCCCCTTGATGGCTTTTTATTCATAGGAATTAACTTCCTATAAAGCAAGATGAATTGGTTTACCAACTCACTTGTCATGAATCAGAACCACCAGTGTGAACTGGTGGTTTGTTCTGCCCCTGTAAGGGGCTATTGCCGGCATGGACCTCAAAGGCCCTTCGAAAGTAAAAGCCTCAACCGCACCACTTTTACTGGCTAACCCTTACAAGGGCTTTTTATTTGCCTTTTATTACTGGCTCCCCC
>JAQUYQ010000183.1 GCA_028691795.1 Herbinix sp. | reverse complement strand
TGTTAGAAGCTGTCTTGTTTCTGAATAAACTATAACATTTAATAATAGTTTTCAGAAGAAACGTAATTTCTGTGTTTGTGTATTTTATTGTTAAAATCTTTGTTAATTGCTTAACTATGTAAAATATTGCGATGCATATGTAAAGTATTGTGTTCCGCATGTGTTATTTACTATATTTGGGCATAAAAAAACCGACTTAACTCACCCAATAGGTGTATGTTAAATCGATTTTCTATACCGTTGTTACATTATTCTATTTACGTTCTAAACACATTTTAAATGCAGCTTTTGCAACTTTTTCTGCCACATACTCTGCCACTCTCGGGTCAAACGGGGAAGGAATAATATGATCCGGCTTCAGTTCTTCCTCCGATACCAGCCCAGCAATTGCATAAGCAGCTGCAATTTTCATATCATAAGTGATATTTCTGGCTCTCGCTTGTAATGCCCCTTTGAAGACACCCGGGAACGCCAAGACATTATTAATCTGATTTGGGTAGTCAGATCTACCGGTTCCAATAACTTTGACTCCTGCCTCGGTAGCAGTCTCATATGAGATTTCTGGTGTGGGATTAGCCATTGCAAATACAATTGCATCCTTATTCATCGTTTCAACCATTTCTTTTGTTAATGCTCCTGCCACAGATACCCCAATAAATACATCCGCACCAATTATTGCTTCTGTCAGCATACCCTTTTTCTGATCCTTATTGGTAATCTCGGATATTTCTTTTTTATGTTCCACCATTCCTATTGTTCGGCCTTTATATAAAATACCGTTTTCATCACAAGCTATGATATTCTTTACACCAACAGCAAGCAGCATTTTGATAATTGCTGTCCCCGCAGCACCTGGACCATTTACAACAATTTTAATCTCATTCATCTTTTTATCAACTACTTTTAGTGCATTAATTAATGCAGCAGTTACAACAATTGCGGTTCCATGCTGATCATCATGAAATACCGGAATATCCATTTCTTCCTCTAAGCGCCTTTCTATCTCAAAGCATTTCGGAGAAGAAATATCTTCTAAATTAATTCCTCCAAAACAGGGTTCCAGTAATTTAACGGTTCGAATGATTTCTTCTGGGTCCTTCGTATCCAAACAGATCGGGATAGCATCCACATTTGCAAATTTCTTAAATAGAACTGCCTTACCTTCCATAACTGGTATTGCCGCCTTTGCACCAATATCTCCAAGTCCAAGCACTGCTGTTCCATCTGAAATAACCGCTACCATATTACCTTTCGATGTGTATTCATAGACTTTCGTACCATCTTTATGTATTTCTCTGCACGGTTCTGCTACACCAGGCGTATATGCAATACTTAAATCGTCCTTATTTTCAAGTGGCATTTTACTTTCAATTGCTATTTTTCCTTTGGTTAATGCATGTCTCTTTAGTGATTTCTCATAATAATCCATATTTTCTTTACCTCCATAGTACTTCTTTACCTGATATTCCCGGTTCTGTCATCGAATATGGGTTCAATATAATTTCTAGTTTTTCCTTGGTTAGCGTTCCATCCTTTAAAATCAACTCTGTTACCGATGCACCGGTTTTAATCGCTTCCTTTGCTATTACTGCAGCTTTATCGTAACCAACATATGGGCAAATAGCTGTAATGATTCCTACACTGTTTTCTACCATTTGTTTACACCGCTCTACATTTGCTGTAATTCCTGTAATACAATTATCCACTAATGTACTGACTGCATAGGTAAGTGTCTCGATGGACTGGAACAAATTATAGAATATAATCGGCTCAAAAGCATTAAGTTCTAATTGCCCAGCCTCTGTTGCCATGGTTATCGTCATATCGTTTCCAATAATATTAAATGCTACCTGATTGACCACCTCCGGAATTACTGGATTTACTTTTCCAGGCATGATCGATGATCCATTTTGTTTTGGAGGAAGATTAATTTCTCCAAATCCCGTTCTTGGTCCCGAGGACATCAGCCGTAAATCATTCGACATTTTAGAAAGGTTTACAGCACATGCTTTTATGACTCCGGAAACAAAAGAATATCCATCTAAATTTTGCGTAGCATCAATCAGATCATATGCCTGAACCAGGTTCAAGCCAGACATTAAAGCAATATTTTTTACAACCTTCTGAGAGTATTGAACATCTGCATTTAATCCGGTTCCGATCGCTGTTCCTCCAAGATTTAAGTAACCCATCTCATGTTTTGCATTCTCAAATCTTGTTATATCTCTTCGTATTGCAGCACTATAGGCTTTAAATTCCTGCCCAAGACGAATAGGAACCGCATCCTGTAACTGAGTTCTACCCATTTTAATTACACTGTCAAATTCCTCTGACTTTTTAATTAATGCAGTATATAAACGTTCCAATTGCTTTTGCGCTTTATTTAATAATTTTAAAGCTGTAATTCTTCCGCAGGATGGAAATACATCATTTGTTGATTGCCCATAGTTTACATGATCATTTGGATTAACAATGGAATAATCACCCATTTCTCCCCCTAATATTTCAATCGCACGATTAGCAATTACTTCATTTGCATTCATGTTTAAGGATGTTCCTGCTCCTCCCTGTATTGGATCAACAATGAATTGATCATGCAATTTACCAGCTATAATTTCATCACAGGCTTTCACAATCGCATCAGCTCTTTTTTTGTCCAGGCGCCCTACCTCAAAGTTTGTGATTGCAGCTGCTTTTTTAATCAGTGCAACACTTTTAATCAATTCAGGATGCATATACATACCGGTAATATAAAAATTTTCATAAGCACGTAATGTCTGCACCCCATAATAGACATCTACGGGGATTTCCTTGGTTCCTATAGAGTCCTGCTCCATTCTTACTTTACCTTCGCTTTTGTTCTGTCCCATGTTAAGCACTCCTTAATATTTTTTATCTTGTTTTTATTATAGTAATGCTTTATGATAGAATCAAATATATATATTCATATAATACTTATAGATTTTTATTTATATAAGGAGGGGTACTGTGTTTCAAGGTAAAGAATATGTTTATGAAGTTTATAAAACCAAAAGCTTTTCAAAAGCCGCCGCAAATCTATATATTTCCCAACCTTCCTTAAGTGCAACGATTAAAAAAATAGAGAACCGACTTGGTTCTCCTATTTTTGACCGCAGTACCACTCCCCTTGGACTTACGGAGAGTGGTCATAAATATATACAATATATTGAACGCATTATGGATATGGAAAGTGAATTTGAGAATTTTCTGAATAATTTAGATGAGTTACGTACAGGGCATCTAACTATAGGTGGAAGTAATTTATTTTCATCTTTTATTCTTCCTCCTCTTATTACTATGTTTATGCAAAAATACCCTTTAATTGAAGTAAAAATGGTAGAAGCGAGTACAAAGTCATTAGAAAAACAACTTTTTGAAGGAAATCTGGATTTGATTATTGATAATTACCATTTTTCAGAGACTATTTATGACCGTATTTATTTTAATAAAGAACAGCTTCTTCTGGCTGTCCCCAGTAATTTGCCATTGAATAACAAGCTAAAGGAAAAACAACTTCTTGCAACAGATATCATCAACAATTATCACTTATCGCCTTCCACACCTACCGTTTCTATCAATGAATTCAAAGAATATCCCTTTGTATTATTACGGTCTGGAAATGATACAAGAGAACGTTCCGAACAGCTATTTAAAAATGCTAATATAACACCGAATATCACCTTAAAACTAGACCAACAGGTTACTGCATATCATGTAGCCTGTTACGGTATGGGCATTACCTTTATTTCCGATACTCTCATAAAGCAGGTTCCTTTTGATTCCCGTATAACCTATTATAAATTAGATGATAATGTCGTTAATCGAAACATCTATTTTTATTATAAACACTCAAAATATATAACACGCGCTATGGATGTTTTTCTTAAACTTTCTTGTCCAAAGATTGAATATCTTTAAAAATAAAACCACTGCCCCATCCATGTTTGAGGCAGTGGTTTTCGTTTTAATTAATACTCGACTTTATTCATATAACGCCTTTGTAATAGAGGATGTTTTTTTGCCACCGCAAGTCCTTGTGCATACTCCAATCCAACAACCCAATGTAAAATAGGTGAAAAGAATTCTACAACTGAATCGTCAATAGAGTTAATCCCAAGTTCTTTGACATCTATGACTTCAACCTTATTATGATCAGCATAATTCTTCAAAAATTTCAACGCTCTTTCATCTAAAGGCCTAGTTCTTCCCTCTGATAAAAAAAGCATAAAAGGAGTATTTTTGTCGGTAATTTCAAATGGCCCATGAAAATACTCACCCGTATGAATACTTGAAGAATTAACCCATTCCATTTCCATAAACATACATATACTTTGCATATAAGCTACAAAAGTAGATGGTCCGCTAGCCATAGAATAGAGGATCGGTTCATTCTTCATTTTTTCTCCCCACGCCATAGCTCTATTTGAAATCATTTTACTAGCGTTTGAACAAATATCAGGGATCTTTTTCATACCCTCAATTGCCTCTTTATAATATTCATAACCCTCTGTTTGACTTAATAGTTCAAAAGCTAGATCTAAAATAACATATTGATTAACATTTTCGTATACACTATCCGTTTCAATTCTATAATAAACCGAGTAATCACCATATTTCTCAAGCGGAACACCGGACTCTGAAGTCA
>JAQUYQ010000182.1 GCA_028691795.1 Herbinix sp. | reverse complement strand
TTACCTTTGTTATCAATATACCTAAAATAAGATGTCTGAGAAACTTCATCAAAATGAATGGTCGCACCCACTTCATCAGCTAAGGTTATGGCTGAATTTATCGTTAATGAGTTCGCTTTTGTGACTCTCACAATATATGTTTGTTTTGGATAAGCGATCACCAAGGTCTGTCCGGGTACCAAATTCGTGGACATCTCAATTCCATTATCCAAAACTAGTTTAGTGGCGGATACCTCATACTGCTCTGCTATCGAAAATATTGTATCTCCCTCCCGAACTACATGTATATTCATTAAAAGCCTCAACTAATATATTTATTAATATAATATGATGTATAAAATTATTTATTACCTACCTTACTTTATCTTCCATACCATCCTTATTTTGTTTCCCCATACCCTGTCCTCCCATACGCTGTCCTCCCATTTGCTGCTGTCCATTGCTGGTTACTATGGAGGAAAGGGTGATATCTGCCGTTTGTTCTCCACAGGTTAAGGTATATGTTTGACCATTTACAAGCTCCGGTGTACTTATTACAACGGATTGATATTGTTTGTTTGGAGTAAACGATATGATTACATTGCCATCCGCATCAGTTAAGATTACTTCTGTTCCCGCTGCAACGGTGGATGAGAAATTATTTAATAGTGAGTATTGGGTGGAGGTATCTGAAAATCCTTGTGCCATACCTGTACTGCCTGCTACAACGATTGTTCCTCCTGTGATATCTGCTGTTCCATTATAATCCAAGCCACCATTTCCACTTTCCGATGGTCCACTTACATAGATGCTGCCTCCGGACACATAAAGCGAACCGTTTGAATCTATACCGTCTCCTGATGCATCGATAGAAATTGTTCCCCCGGATATTGAGATATAGCAATTGGTATCATTTTCAAAAGCATTACCACCACCGCCTTCAAGGAAGGTATTTGATGCTGAGTTTGATCCGTTAGATGCATTAAATCCATCATCCTGTGAGGTTAAATTAATTGTGCCGCCTTCTACTAGAATTGCGGTTCCTTCAATTCCTTCCACACAGTTTGTAATATTAATTTCCCCACCACAAATATAAACAAATCCCTTCGTGGTATCTTCACTATTCTTAGCCGATATTCCATTACCTGTTTCAGCGCTGAGAGTAAAGGATCCTGCTTTTACTTTTACACCTTCATTTCCATTAATCGCATCTTTTATTGCTGTAATATTGTAGGTTCCCCCTGTGAAAGAGAGTTCATTCTTCGCTACAATTCCATGTTTATAATTAGCGGTAATACTCAAGGTTCCCTCACCATTAAAGGTTAGATCAGCCTTACTAAAGATAACCCCATCCACGGTATTCTCATCTGACTGAACATATGCTGATCCGTCTGTTAAGGTATTCTCGGTACCTTCTGCAAGTGTAATAAATACTTTATCTGCATTTTTGATATAGATAGGGGCACTATTTGAACAGGCTATGGATACACCATTAAGTACAAGCTGCACCTTATCGGTATCTTCGGCATCTATTACAACCTGACCATCTTCAAGATTACCACTAAGTACATAGGTACCTTCCTCATTGATTGTTAATACACCATTTTCTACTGTCACTCCACCATCTAATGTTTCTATATTGCTGCCGTCAAATGTGATCATGGTTGCAGCACTTTCTTCATAGCCTACCTCCAAGTCACTTGCCGTAAATTCCGTATTCACAACAATGGTTGATGTATCAGATATGGTAGCTGTTAATGTCTTGCCATTTGATGTTGATGATTCGTTAGTTGCTGTTGATGTTGTTGACGATGAAGATGTTGTTGGCACCTGATCGGTTGTGGTACCTCCTGAACTACATCCGGTTAATAACATAGCAACAATAATTATAATTGATAAAACATGTTTATATCCTCTTCTCATAATTGCCTCCATTTGGCCGCTTAGCGGCATAAATATAATCCCGTCCTTGCGATTAAAGTTCATCACTGGTATAAGTGACTTTACCACAAGCTATCTCTAAGTTTCCATTTCTGCAGCGAAGTTCATCAATAAACACCTTTTCCTTCGCAGGATTTTTTAAAGTAATCTGATACTGCAGCTTAAAAAGGCTTCCCATATTTGATGTTTTTACTTTAATCAATTCGCTTTTTGAAGTGTATTCTTTAAACAAATCACTGAATACTTCCATGTAGTCAATACCCTCGGGAATGGTTATCTTAAGTTCTTTTATACTCTGCTTCGGTTCGCCAAAGCTTGTCGTGTTGTAAAAAACTGTTACTCCTCCAACAATTAGAACAAATAATATGGCGGCTGCTATATATCCCGTACCTGTCGCAAGACCAATTGCCATAGCCATAAAAATGCTGCTGATTTCCTTTGCATTTCCTGGAATCGAACGGAAACGAACCAAACTGAACGCTCCCATAACCGCAATTCCTGTACCAAGATTACCATTTACCAATAAAATAACCATTTGTACAATTGCTGGTAGTAATGCGATTGTCATAACAAATCCCTTACTGCTATTATTAAATTTACTGTGAACCCATGCAAGCGCTGCTCCTAATAACAAAGAAACTATGATACAAATAAGAAATGTAGTAATTGAAAATGTATCCGATAAAATTGAACTAAGCATATTTTTTCTCTCCCTTTATTCTCGCGTTTTTCTTTAATTGTTGTGCACCAATATATCCTCTTCCGTATTTAGAAAATGAAGCTGGGTAAATCTCAAGTTCGGTTAATATATGAGCTAACCATAATGGCATTGTTCCAGGTATTTTAATTTCCATAAGCCTTTGCCCTTCTTCCAGAATAGGGGTTCCCCATACTCCGCTGCTCAGCCTAAGCTCCTCTTCTCTCCATAGCAGGTTGCTGTCAAAGGTAACACGAAGTTCTTTATCTTCTATACCATACATTGCTATCCGATCATAAGAAATATACATGGCGGGCGATAATCCGTGATAGGATTTTAAAAACCAATCAATTTCTTTTGTAATCTGTGTAGACTTGCAAGCGGGCTCTCCATCATATAAATAAGCTTCTGCCGCAGAAAGCTCCATTTTCTCACGTCTCTTATAAACAATTCCTTTATATTTCTTTTTAATTTCAATAAAAACCGTATCACCTTCTTCTGGTGTTCCATAACTTCTTAATCTAAGCTTCTCTTTATAAATTGGTTTTTCCAGCGAAGAACGAATTAATCTGTGATCCGGTGTATCAAAGTAGATATTGCAAATCGTTGTCTTTCCGAATTTATCTTCGTTAAGCTTATCCTGTAATCGTTGCCTCAGCAGTGTATATTTTTCTGCACTTAATAAATATTTCATTTCATATCTTTTAAATGTATATTGATATTGACTACTCATAAAATCATCCTCTCTCGGTCACGCATTTTTTTTGGCTGGCTTGTTGTTATTTAATATACTTATTATAAATCACCAACCTAAATTGAACTTTAAATTATACTTTAAATTTACTTTAAATTTACGATTATGAATTCCGGTATCTCAAATGACTTTTATGAGTCAAAATGCAATATATAAGCCAAAAAGAAATCCAAGTAACAACATGAAATAAAACCAAATCCCTTTTTATGATTCATAGTTTAGGTAAGTAGGGGTTTTTTCTACGAAAAAAAAACATAGCCTATCTCAAAATCCTGATGGTTTTAAGATAGGCTATATTAATAACTTAAATCAATTAATAAAACTTCGTCATACAAAGACTAATGCATTGCTTGATAAAATCAGCACTTAACACCTACATGAAACCATTAGTTATGATATTTTTAGGATGGCGCCTTATTTTCAGTTGGTACATTCACTTATGGATTTTGAATATGGTTTAGAGCTGAAAAAAAGCATGTTTGACGAGCATAGCGAGGAGTTTGCGTTTTTCAGCTCTGTTTTACCATATGAAAAATCCATTAGTGAATTCCAACTTAAAATTGAAGCCAGAATAAAAATATCATAACTGATGGGTTCTTCACATAACTTAAATGCTGATTTTATCAAGCATTCAATAACATTTATCTGAAATTAGAGTAAGACGGTAAAACAAATGGATCTGCCATCTTCACTTTTTACTGAAATCTTACCATGGTGAGCTTCTACAATCGACTTGGCAATGGATAGCCCAATGCCATACCCTCCGGTTTCACTGGATCTCGAGGAATCTGACCGATAAAAACGATCAAACAACTTATCCAGATTTTCTGTATCAATCTCCTCCGTTGTATTATATACTTCCAGTTTAATACCCTTTTTATAGGAAGATAACGTAATTTTAATTGTGCCTTCCTCATCGGAATACTTAAGTGCATTATCAACAAGCGTTGAGACGAGCTGCTCAATACTGCTTTCATCTCCAACTAATCTTTTCCCCTGGGCAATATCCATGAATAACTTTTTACTCTTTGTTTCAGCAACCGTAGTAAATGGACTGGCGGTTCTAGCTACTGTCTCGCTTAAATCAAACTCCGTGAAAGATACTTTTTTATTATCTTCTTCCAACTTTGATAATGTAAGTAGGTTTTTAACCAGTTTATCCAGCCGCACTGTTTGATTACGTATGCTGGTAATCCATTCACTTTCACCACCTATCAGTTCTAATACATCTGCATTCGCGGATATAATAGCAAGTGGTGTTTTTATTTCATGACCTGCATCCGTAATAAAAAGCTTTTGTT
>JAQUYQ010000032.1:5410-23014 GCA_028691795.1 Herbinix sp. | reverse complement strand
ACACGCTCTACAGGAGTATAGATGGAGTCAATCGGTATAACGCCGATTGGCAGATCATCATTCTTATTCTTGTCTGCGCTTACATAACCTCTGCCGTTAGTGATAGTTAACTCCATATAAAGTCTGCTATCTGGACCACCGCATAAAGTAGCGATTATTTGATCAGGATTGAGTATCTCGATATCCGGGTCAGCCTGTATATCCCCTGCTGTCACTACAACTTCGCCTTCTGCCTCAATGTACGCGGTTTTAGGTTCACTCGTATCGCTTGTGTTTCTGATTGCTAAACTTTTGATATTCATGATGATCTCAGTCACGTCTTCCTTTACACCTGGAACTACGCTAAACTCATGAACAACACCGTCAATCTTAATTTGACTTACAGCAGAACCAGGTAAAGATGAAAGCATAATTCTTCTAAGGGAATTACCTAAAGTTGTACCGTAGCCTCTCTCCAGAGGTTCTACTACAAAACGTCCAAACTTCTTATCTTCGGAAATTTCTGCAATCTCTATTTTGGGTTTTTCAAAATCAAACACAACAGGACCCTCCTTCTGGGTATTTTGAGTTGTTTATTACTCATATAGCAGAAAAATCGTGAAATGGATTTCTCTATTATTTGGAATACAACTCGACAATTAACACTTCGTTAACCGGAATTTCAATCTGGTCTCTTGTCGGAACTTCCTTAACAGCACCAGTAAACGTTTCATGATTTGCTTCAAGCCATGCTGGAACGCTTCTGCCATCAGTTGATTCGAAGATATCCTTATATCTCTGTGTATTCTTGAATTTTTCTTTAATTTCAATTTTATCGCCAGCTTTTAATGTATAAGACGGGATGTTTACACATTTGCCGTTAACTAATACATGCTTATGATCAACTACCTGTCTAGCTTCTTTTCTTGTTCTGCCATATCCCATACGGAACATAACATTATCAAGTCTAAGCTCTAACAGAGTAATTAAGTTTTCACCTGCTGTACCAACCTTCATTTTCTGAGCTCTTGCAAATAAGTTTCTGAAAGGTTGTTCTAACATGCCATAGATAAATTTTGCTTTTTGCTTTTCTCTTAATTGTGTACCATATTCGCTAGTCTTCTTGCCTGCTCTAGCAAATGTTCTGTTTGACTTCTTATCAATACCTAAATATGCTGGTTCCAGACCAAGTGATCTACACTTCTTTAAAACTGGACTCATATCTCTTGCCATTGTTATTTACCTCCTATCAGACTCTTCTGCGTTTTGGCGGACGACATCCGTTATGAGGAACCGGAGTTACATCCTTAATACTTGTTACTTCTATGCCACATGCCTGAAGAGCACGGATTGCTGCTTCTCTGCCTTGGCCAGGTCCTTTAACCATAACCTCTACAGATTTTAAACCATGAACAAGTGCTGCCTTTGCTGCTGTTTCAGCTGCCATCTGTGCTGCATATGCTGTTGATTTTCTTGAACCTCTGAAGCCTAATCCACCGGCACTTGCCCAAGAAAGTGCATTACCTTCTGCATCGGTCAGCGTAACAATTGTATTGTTAAAAGATGACTGAATGTGTGCCTGTCCACGATCGACGTTCTTTTTCACACGCTTCTTTGTCACTTTTTTAGCTGCTGCTGTTGCTATTTTCTTAGCCATCTAACAAACCCTCCTATTGGATTATTCACGTAATTGAAACTACTTATAATAAGCTTTCAATTACATCTAATACATTGAATTGGTTTCTATGAATCGCAATTCACTGCTTTTCGATTGTCCGAATTATGCTATGGACATGAATGATATTTTATTTAATATTTTGTTGCAGTTTAACAAGATAAATTGATAAATCAAGTCACTTGTCGCGAATTACTTCTTCTTGTTAGCAACAGTTCTTCTAGGTCCTTTTCTTGTTCTTGCATTGGTCTTTGTCTTTTGACCACGAACCGGAAGTCCCTTTCTATGACGGATACCTCTATAGCATCCTATTTCCTGTAATCTTTTAATGTTAAGTGCGATTTCTCTTCTTAAATCACCCTCAACCTGCTGTGTCTCATCAATAACGTCTTTAATTCTGCCGATTTCTTCATCTGTTAAATCCCTAACACGTGTGTCTGGATTAACATTTGCCGCAGCAAGAATACGATTCGAACTTGTTCTACCAATACCATAGATATAGGTAAGTCCGATTTCTGCACGTTTCTCTCTTGGTAAATCTACACCACTGATACGAGCCATGTACTAATTACACCTCCAAATTTTGTTTTTGATCCTTGTAACGTAAAAGTGTCATAACCTTTGCGCTACATCAGCCGCTTTAAATTGTGACTAGCAAGACAATCAGGTTGCAGCTAAGACTCCGCGATGACGGCACGGTTCTTAAGACAGATCATAACGGCTTAGATGGAACCGCTAGAGCTGTCCACAATATCACAATGTTCTGTTGGGTATTCCATGTTTTGGAATTACTCTCAAACAGATGATTGTAACACAAAAAGCAAGAACTAGATTATATAAAACAATAACGAGTCTTTGAGGTACCCGAACTATTGTATATTAGCCTTGTCTTTGTTTGTGTTTTGGATTCTCACAGATAACTCTGATGGAACCCTTTCTTTTAATGATTTTGCATTTTTCGCAAATCGGTTTTACTGATGACCTTACTTTCACAGTAATTCACCCCTTTCAAAAAAGTCCGTTCACTATTATATCATTGAAATCATACAATAGCAAGCAATATTTTTACAACATTATAATAAAGAATTAACAGTGTAATTCTCTTAAAATGTTCCGAGTTAATTGACAAGTCACATTACTTGTCCCAAATAGCTATTAAATTAAAAAACTAATTCATTTGAATATAGATACTAATTCATTTGAGTTAAAAAACTAATTCATTTGGATATAGATATAATTCATTTGAGTTAAATTACTAATTCATTTTCATATAAAATGAAATGTATTATAAGTTCTAAATCCTGGATCTGACTTTTATTTATCTCTCCAGATAATTCTTCCTTTGGATAAATCGTATGGGGAAAGTTCGAGTGTTACCTTATCTCCCGGTACAATTTTAATGAAATTCATTCGAAGCTTTCCACTGATATGAGCTAGTACTTTGTGCCCATTTTCAAGTTCAACCTGGAACATTGCATTCGGTAATTTTTCAATTACTGTTCCTTCGATTTCAACAACATCAGTCTTTGACATATTAAGTCTCCTTGTCTTTTTGGAGGCTTTGGCCTCCCTTGCTTGCATTTGAGTGTTGCAACAATTTGATTGCTCTCTTAATCTCTTCATTCTTTACTGTTTTATTTGAGATTTTATCAGATAAAGTTTGATTCGATTGCTCAAGCATTTCAACATGTTTTATTTTTTTCTTTTTCGGATTATTTAGTGGCCTAATTTTACCGTCCACTAAATATACATATTCACTATCTATCTGAAATATTACATAATATTTTCCGGAGTCATGCCCAGCCGCCGAAACGACGTAACCTCCGACTTTAAACTCATTCATTATGAAACCCTTCCTGGAATAAGTTTATTTTAAAGAAATGTTAACAAGGTTATTATCTTCGGATTGTTAACAATTCCGGTTCACCTTTTGTGATAAGTATTGTGTTTTCATAATGCGAGGAAAGTGATCCGTCGTCTGAAACAACAGTCCAATCATCATCCTCCCAGTATACATCATAGCGTCCGGCATTAACCATCGGCTCAATTGCCAGGGTCATTCCTACTTCAAGTCTTGGCCCTCTGCGTTTCTGACTGAAATTAGGTATCTGAGGTTCTTCATGAAGATTTCTTCCAATTCCATGTCCAACCAAATCCCTGACTACAGAATAGCCATGTGATTCAACATACTTTTGGATTGCTTCTGAAATCTCATGTAAATGATGGCCCTCTTTCGCAAACTTTATACCTTCGTAAAAACTTTGTTCTGTAACTTCTATTAAGCGCCTGGCATCCTTAGATATCTCACCTACTGCAACAGTTCGTGCTGCATCGGAATGAAATCCTTGGTAAATAACACCACAATCTAAGCTTACAATATCTCCGTCTCGAAGAATTCGATTCTTATTTGGTATACCATGCACCACTTCGCTGTTTACTGATACGCAGATGGATGCAGGATATCCGTTATAATTAAGAAAGGAAGGAATACAATCATATCCTTTGATTATTTCAGCACATTTTTTATCTATATCCAGAGTTGAGATACCGGGCTTAATCATTCCCATTACCTCTTCAAGCACATTAGCTAAAATCCTTCCGGATTCCCGCATCAGTTCAATTTCTTTCTCCGATTTAATACTTATAGACATGTCACATCTTCCTTTTCTGCCAGCTGTATAAGATGTCTTTACATAACCATAACGAAGGTTTTTCTTCCTACCTTCATTGACAAATTATATTAAGCCTCTACTATTTTAACTATCTCATCAAATACTATTTCTAAATCCTTAGTACCATCTACTGACTTCAAAATTCCTTTACCCTGATAATAATCGATTAAAGGCTGAGTCTGCTCATGATATACTTGTAAACGTTTCTCAACTGTCTCAGGTTTATCATCCTCACGTAAAATCAGTTCAGCACCGCAGGTATCGCAAATGCCTTCCTTCTTCGGAGGGATGGTAACTAAATGATAAGTACCGCCGCAACCTACGCAAGCTCTTCTGCCGGACATACGTCTGATAATATTAGCATCCGGTACATCCACATCAATTGCATACTCAACAGCGTCATTATTCTTTGTAAGAGCTTCATCAAGTGCCTCGGCCTGAGGTATTGTTCTAGGAAAACCATCCAGTACATAACCATTCTCGCAATCGGGTGCTTTAAAACGATCCACTACTAAATCTACAACAAGTTCATCAGGTACCAATAATCCTTGATCCATATAAACCTTCGCTTTTTTACCAAGTTCAGTTCCGTTCTTGATATTGGCACGGAAGATATCTCCTGTAGAAATGTGCGGTATACCATACTTTGCAGCCAACTTCTTTGCCTGTGTACCTTTACCTGCACCGGGTGCTCCCAACATAATTATCTTCATCAACTTACCTCCTGTATACAAGATGAATTAGAATATTATTCCATTGCACTATTCATAAATTATCGCCAAATAAAACGTATTTCATACAATTACCTTAGAGAAACACTATAGCGGATGTTGCAAAACTCGTAACCTAAAAGCTAGCGGGAGAGCGTTATCGTTTCCCTTGAGGATTTCAAAGCCGACGTATGCACCTGATAGGAGCTCCCTGCTTACAAAGTAGGTGAGTCTAAAGCGCATTATGCTAATGCGCTTGGTGCGACTAGGCTGAAGAAATCTCGAAAGGGAAATGACAATGCTCTTCCGATAGCAATACGTCACAAGGTTTTGCAACATCCGTCACATTGTTACACTCTAATTAGTCATTCAGGAAGCCTTTATAGTGGCGAACCAGCAATTGAGATTCAATCTGCTTGATTGTCTCGATGACAACACCAACGATAATGATGACTGATGTTCCACCAAAGCTGAAGTCTGCACCAAATACTCCTGAGAATACAATAGGTATTAAAGCAGCAATGGTTAATCCCAATGCTCCAATGAAGATAATGTAATTAAGTACTTTGGTTAAATATTCAGTCGTTGGCTTACCAGGACGGATACCAGGTATGAAACCGCCTTGTTTCTTTATGTTATTAGATACTTCAATTGGATTAAAGGTAATTGAAGTATAGAAATATGCAAAGAAAACAGTAAGTACGATATAAATAATTAATCCGATACTGTACTTAAAATCACCTAAGCTCTTTGTAACGAACCAACTATTCTGATCCAAAACCTTAAGTACCTTAGGCCAGAAATAAGCTCTAGCCGGATATACCTGGAAGAAAGATGCAACAATAATCGGGAAAGTCATCAAAGAGTTAGAGAAAATTACAGGGATAACGCCTGCTGTATTAACTTTAAGCGGAATGTTGGAGGTTTGTCCACCTACCATTTTTCTGCCTTGTACTTTTTTTGCATACGTAACAGGTATTTTTCTTTCAGCACCCTGAAGAAGAACAACATATACGATTGTACCTACTAATACACCAAAAATTACAAGAATAGCAACAATTGCAGTAACAACTGCTTTTCCTACTACGAATTTTTGGAATAAACTTACGATATCACTAGGCAATCTGGATATAATATTAACGGCTAATATAATGGAAATACCATTACCTACACCATTTTCAGTAATTCTTTCACCTATCCACATAAGGAAGGCAGAACCTGCTGTAAACGCTGCTATTATTAATACCACATTGGTAAAGGTGAGACCACCTTCTAATTGTCCTGCACTACCAAAACCGATTGCCATAGCAGCAGACTCGACAACAGCTAAAGCTACGGTCACATAACGTGTGATCTCGTTGAGCTTCTTTCTGCCATCTTCGCCTTCCTTGTGCATTTCTTCAAGCTTTGGTATAGCAATTGTTAATAACTGAATAATAATTGATGCTGTAATATAAGGTGTAATACTTAATGCGAAAATTGACATTTTTGTGAAGGAACCACCAGTTAAGCTATTTACAAAGCTGAAAGCCTCTGAATTAAACCAGTTTTTTGTAAGTTCACTACTAATAACAGGAGCTGGTAGCAGAGTTCCCACTCTAACTACCAGAAGAGCTATAAAAGTGTAAATCAATCTATTTCTAATATCCTTAACTTTAAAAGCATTTCGCAGAGTTTTAAACATTAAACCACCTCAGCTTTTCCACCAAGAGCTTGTATTTTTTCGACAGCGCCTGCACTAAATGCATTAACTTTGACATCAAGCTTCTTAGTAAGTTCTCCGTTTCCAAGAATCTTTACTCCATCTTTCGGATTATTGATAATACCAATTTCCATTAACGAAGCAACTGTTACTTCAGCACCGTCCTCAAATCTATTCAATGTATCAACATTAATTGCAATAATTTCTTTTGTATTTCTGTTCGTAAAACCACGTTTCGGGATTCTTCTGTATAAAGGCATCTGACCACCTTCAAATCCAACTCTTGGAGCTCCGGAACGAGCTTTTTGGCCTTTATGACCCTTTCCAGCAGTTTTACCGTTACCTGAACCATGGCCACGTCCTCTTCTGAAATTATCGTTCTGTTTGGAACCGCATGCCGGTCTCAATTCTGATAAATTCATGTCGTGCACCTCCTTCTTTAAGCAATTATATTTCTTCAACCTTAACTAAGTGTCTAACCTGATCAACCATTCCTCTAACAGCAGCATTATCCGGCATTTCAACGGTCCAATGAGGTTTCTTTAAGCCCAATGCCTCAACGGTTGCTCTGTGCTTCGGAATGGCACCGATTGTAGATTTCACTAGTGTAACTTTTAATTTACCTGCCATTTCTGACACCTCCATTTTTGTACAAGATGAACCTAAACTCAAGTTCATCACGAGTAATAATGATTCCGTTATATTATTTTAATAACTGTTCTACCGGAATACCACGAAGCTTAGCTACTTCCTCAGGAGTCTTTAATTGGCTTAATCCTTCAATTGTAGCAAGAACTACATTCTGCTTATTGTTGGAACCAAGTGATTTGGTACGGATATTCTTGAAGCCGGCAAGTTCAAGCACATTACGTGCAGGACCACCTGCGATAACACCGGTACCCTCTGGTGAACGCTTCAGTAATACGGTAGCACTACCGAATTTACCGATAAAGTCATGTGGTACGCTGCCATTCTCATCGATTGGCAGACTGATTAATTTCTTAATTGCGTCTTCTTTGCCCTTACGGATTGCTTCAGGGATTTCAGTAGCTTTTCCTAAACCTGCACCAACGTGTCCGTTCTTATCACCAACTACAACTAATGCTGTAAATCTGAAGTTACGTCCACCTTTTACAACCTTAGTTACACGTTTGATTGATACTACTTTATCTTCTAATTCTAATTGACTGGTATCAACGATTGTACGTTTCATGTTTTTCCTCCTTGCCTAGAATTCTAGACCAGCCTCGCGGGCTGCGTCTGCCAATGCTTTGATCTTACCTTGATATATGAAGCCACCTCTATCAAAGACAACAGCCTTAATACCTTTTTCCAATGCTTTCTTTGCTACAACAGTTCCTAAATAAGCAGCAGCAGCTACATCATTGGTTTTCTCCAGCTCAGCTTTAACATCTTTTTCAAGTGTAGAGCTTGCTACTAAAGTCATGCCGACTGTATCATCAATAATTTGTGCATATATATGGTTGTTGCTTCTAAACACAGCTAAACGCGGTCTCTCAGGAGTACCTGTGAAACGATTACGTATTTTTTTATGCTTTTTTACACGAACTTCGGTTCTTGAATCTTTACTAACCATTTAATTTCACTCCTCCCTTATTTCTTACCGGTCTTACCAACCTTACGTCTAATTACTTCATCAGCATACTTAATACCCTTACCCTTATACGGTTCAGGAGCTCTCTTTGCTCTGATTTCAGCAGCGTATTGGCCAACCTTTTCTTTATCAATACCTTTTACAGTAATTTTGTTTTGACCATCCATAACAGATTCCAAACCTTCTGGATCAATCATGATAACCGGATGGGAGTAACCTAATGTTAATGTTAATTCTTTACCTGCTTTTGCAGCTCTGTAACCAACACCGTTAATTTCAAGTACTTTTTCATATCCAGCAGTAACACCAGTTACCATGTTAGCAACTAATGTTCTTGTAAGACCATGTAATGATTTAAATTTCTTTAAGTCATTTGGTCTAGCTACTACAACTTCAGAACCCTCTACTGTGATTTTCATCTCAGCGGGTAATACTCTTTCCAAAGTTCCTTTGGGACCGCTAACGGTCACTTTATTATTTTCTGCTACGACTACAGTAACACCTGCAGGTATAGCGATAGGCATTCTTCCTATACGTGACATGCCCGCACCTCCTATTAAAATTTTGACAAATGAATTAATTTTTTAATTCATTTGTATTACTATGTGTAGGTAAATCCGATTCATCTACGAAATCACTCCAGGAGTGATTTCGTCAAGTAGTACTAACAAAAGCTTTGCTTTCGATTACCAGATGAATGCGAGAACTTCGCCGCCTACGTTTAATGCTCTTGCTTCTTTATCGGTGATAACACCTTTGTTTGTAGAAATAATCGCAGTACCTAAACCTCCAAGTACCTTCGGCATATTTTCTCTGTTTGCATATACACGAAGACCTGGCTTGGAAATTCTCTTAAGGCCTGTTATAATCTTTACGTTTTTATCTTTGCCATACTTTAAAGTAATATGAATTGTCTTAAAGCTCTCAACTTCTTCGATTTCATATTTCTTAATGTAACCTTCCTTAACAAGGATGTCGGCAATAGCAATTTTCATCTTAGAAGCAGGAATATCTACTGTATCATGTTTTGCAGTATTTGCATTACGAATTCTTGTAAGCATATCTGCAATGGGATCGCTCATTGTCATTTCATTTGCCTCCTTTCTTAACTCTTACCAGCTAGCTTTCTTTACGCCTGGTATCTGTCCTTTGTACGCTAATTCACGAAAACAAATTCTGCAGATTCCGTATTTTCTTAAATATGCATGCGGACGGCCACAAATTCTGCATCGGCTATATTCTTGTGTAGAGAATTTAGCTGTACGTTGTTGCTTTACTTTCATTGACGTTTTAGCCATGGGAACCCTCCTTTATTTTCTAAATGGCATACCAAATTGTGTTAACAGTTCACGAGCCTCTTCATCAGTATTAGCAGTGGTAACGAAGATGATATCCATACCTCTTACCTTATCTACTTTATCATACTCAATTTCGGGGAAGATTAATTGCTCTTTGATACCGAGAGAATAATTTCCTCTGCCGTCAAATGCATTCGGGTTTACACCTCTAAAGTCACGTACACGAGGTAATGATAAGTTAATCAAACGATCTGCGAACTCATACATTTTCTCGCCTCTTAATGTTACCTTACATCCAATTGCCATACCTTCTCTTATCTTGAAGTTAGCAACGGATTTCTTAGCCTTTGTAGTAACAGGCTTTTGACCAGCAATAATCTCCATGTCCTTGAGTGCTGTCTCTAATACCTTTGCGTTATCTTTTGCTTCACCAACGCCCATGTTGATAACTATTTTATCGATTTTCGGCACTTCCATAACGTTCTTGTATCCGAACTTCTTAGTCATGCCGGCTACTACTTCATTTTTGTAAAATTCTTTTAATCTAGCCAACTTGAATGAACCTCCTCTCTAAATTAATCAATTACATCGCCGGTTGCTTTTGCGATACGTACTTTCTTAGGTCCCTTCTTGGATTCAATTGTTGTGAATCCAACTCTGGTAGGCTTACCCTTATGAACGTACATAACGTTTGATGCATCTATCGGCGACTCCTGATGGATAATTCCACCCTTAGGATACTTTTGGCTTGCTTTTGCATGCTTGGAAACTAAATTAACGCCTTCAACCAATACTTTACCTTCAGTTACAGCGATAACTTTTCCTACTTTACCTTTATCTTTTCCTGTGATAACCTTAACGCTATCATTTTTTTTGATTTTCATCGTTGCCACTAGTCGACACCTCCTTATAATACTTCTGGTGCTAAAGAAACGATTTTCATGAATTGTTTCTCTCTTAATTCTCTCGCTACCGGTCCAAAGATACGTGTTCCTTTTGGATTCTTATCTTCCTTAATTATTACGGCAGCATTCTCATCAAATCTAATATAAGAACCATCTTTACGACGCGCACCTTTAACGGTACGGACAACAACAGCTTTCACTACATCGCCCTTCTTAACAACACCACCTGGTGTTGCATCTTTAACCGCAGCAACAATGATATCACCTATATTAGCATATCTTCTGGTTGATCCGCCAAGTACTCTGATGCACAGTAATTCTTTCGCACCGGTATTGTCGGCAACTCTAAGTCTGGTTTCTGTTTGTATCATGATAATACTCCTTTCAGAAATATTGCAAAGAATATGCTCATCTTATAGCCTGTGAACATATTATAAATATTAATTATCTTCTGTCATAATGGACTATTGAAAACTTATAATATACCAATACTGGATACTATTTTGCTTTCTCTACAATCTCTACAAGTCTCCATCTTTTGTCCTTAGATAAGGGTCTTGTTTCCATTACCTTTACTCTATCTCCGATGTTGCACTCATTGTTCTCATCATGTGCCTTCAGCTTGTAAGTTCTTTTCATGATCTTTCCATATAAAGGATGCTTTACATTGTCTACTACTGCGACAACGATTGTCTTATCCATTTTGTCACTTACTACTTTGCCGATACGAACTTTTCTTAAATTTCTTTCCACAACGATACTCCTTTCCATGACCGCTGGTTTCCAAAGTGGTAAACCAATCGATCCCTAATTATTTAGAAGCCTTAGAAAGTTCAGAGATTACTGTCTGAATTCTTGCAATATTTTTTCTAACTTCTTTAATTCTGCTTGTATTATCTAATTGGTTGGTTGCATTCTGGAACCTCAGGTTGAAAAGTTCCTTCTTAGCAGCTACTAATTCGTTATTTACCTCTGTAGCTGATTTTGTTTTTAAATCTTCTACATATTTATTAATTTTCACTGTTTTCACCGCCTTCTAAGTCTGCACGGGATACTATTTTACATTTCACCGGTAATTTATGCATAGCAAGACGTAATGCTTCTCTTGCTGTCTCCTCAGGAATTCCGGAGATTTCAAACATAACACGACCAGGCTTAACAACAGCAACCCAATATTCTAATGATCCTTTACCGGAACCCATACGAGTTTCAGCAGGTTTTGTTGTAACAGGTTTATCAGGGAATATTTTGATAAATACTTTACCGCCACGCTTTGTAAAACGAGTCATAGCGATACGTGCTGCTTCAATCTGGTTTGATTTGATCCAGCATGGTTCCATAGCAACAATACCATATTCACCCTGGGAGATTGTATTGCCTCTGCAAATCTTTCCGGCCATACTACCACGGAATTGTTTACGACGTTTAACTCTTTTAGGCATTAACATTAGTTATCTCTCCCTTCTGTTTTAACAGCTTTAACAGGAAGCACCTCGCCGAGATATATCCAAACCTTAATACCTAATTTACCAAATGTGGTATCTGCTTCAGCAAAACCATAATCGATGTCAGCACGTAAGGTCTGCAACGGGATAGTTCCTTCGTTATAGAATTCTGTACGAGCCATATCAGCTCCGCCAAGACGTCCAGCAACAGCGGTCTTAATACCCTTAGCGCCACCCTTCATGGTTCTTGACATTGTTGATTTCATAGCTCTTCTAAATGAAATACGGTTCTCAAGCTGAGTAGCAATATTTTCAGCTACTAACTGTGCATTGAGATCAGGTTTTTTAATTTCTTTGATTTCCAGGTTTATTTTCTTATCGGAATACTGCTGGATCTCT
This sequence comes from Herbinix sp., assembly GCA_028691795.1. Lineage (GTDB taxonomy): Bacteria > Bacillota > Clostridia > Lachnospirales > Lachnospiraceae > Mobilitalea. Next base: position 10,614 of record JAQUYQ010000032.1, on the reverse strand, counting down.
GTTTTTAACTTCTCAATTTCTGATCCTGCTCTACCGATTACGATACCAGGTTTTGCAGTAAAGATCATTATTTTTAAGCGGTCAGATGCTCTTTCAATTTCAATTTTAGAAATTCCTGCACTGTATAACTTCTTCTTCAGAAACTTTCTGATTTTGTAATCTTCTACAAGATTATCAGCAAAATCCGCTTCAGCATACCATCTAGAGTCCCAATCTTTGATAACTCCGACTCTTAAGCCATGAGGATTAACCTTTTGTCCCATTATTGCCCTCCTTATCTCTCATTAAGCACTACTGTAATATGACACATTCTCTTCTCAATACGATAAGCTGTGCCTCGTGCTCTAGGTCTGATTCTTTTCATAATTGGTCCCTGATTAGCAAAACATTCATCAACGTAAAGCTTTGCAGTGTCCATATTTTTAACTTCAGCATTCGCAATTGCTGACTTTAATATTTTTTCTATAACAGCTGATGCATATCTCGGGTTATAAGCCAAAATACCAACTGCTGTCTGTACATCCTTACCACGAATGGCGTCTAATACGAAACAAGCCTTCTGTACCGAAATTCTAGCAAATGATAACTTTGCAAATGCTCTATTATCTTTCTGCTCGTTTCTTTCTCTCTTTATTTGGGATCTATGTCCTTTCGCCATGGATGAACCTCCTTCCATTAATGCTCACGCATTATTTTCTTGTTTTCTTTTCGTCTTTTCCGTGTCCTCTATAGGTTCTGGTAGCAACAAACTCACCGAGCTTGTGACCAACCATATCTTCTGTTACATATACCGGAACATGTCTTTTTCCGTCATGAACCGCAATTGTATGTCCAACCATCTGTGGGAAAATAGTTGAGCGGCGTGACCAAGTCTTGATAACTGTCTTATCACCGGACTTATTCAGCGCATCTACTTTTTTCAATAAATGATCATCAGCAAATGGTCCCTTTTTTAGTGAACGAGCCATGTATTCTAACCTCCTTAGATTTCTTGACAATTGAATTGATTGATCAGTTCAATCTACCTGACAATTGAATTAAATTTGTAATTCAATTGCACACGACAATTGAATTTGATTTGTAATTCAATTGTATATTTTGCTTATACAGAAACGATAATGCTATATTATCCCTTCGATAATCTTATAGTTTGTTATCCTCCATAAGGCTACCTTTTTGTTTAATATTTTATTTACTTAACTGCTTTACCGTCTCTTCTTCTTACTATCATCTTATTTGAATGCTTATTGTGTTTTCTTGTCTTAAGACCAAGAGCAGGTTTACCCCAAGGTGTAACAGGGCCTGGACGACCAATACCTGTCTTACCTTCACCACCACCGTGAGGATGGTCATTCGGGTTCATTACGGAACCACGTACTGTAGGTCTGATACCCATGTGACGTTTACGTCCGGCTTTACCAATGTTAATAAGCTCATGATCGATGTTTCCAACCTGACCTACAGTTGCTCTGCAGATGATCGGAACCATTCTCATCTCACCGCTTGGAAGTCTGAGTGTTGCATTCTTACCTTCCTTAGCCATAAGCTGTGCTGAATTTCCTGCGGAACGAACTAACTGTCCACCCTTACCAGGATATAATTCGATGTTGTGAATCTGAGTACCTACCGGAATGTTCTGAAGTGGTAAACAGTTACCTACTCTAACTTCAGCTGTTTCACCGTTCATAAGCTTAGTGCCTACTGTAAGGCCGTTAGGAGCAAGGATATATGCCTTCTCGCCGTCTACGTAGCTGATTAATGCGATATTAGCTGTTCTGTTAGGATCATATTCGATGCTGATAACAGTTGCCGGAATACCGTCTTTTCTTCTCTTGAAATCAATAATTCTATATTTTCTTCTAGAGCCACCGCCCTGGTGTCTTACTGTAATCTTACCCTGATTATTACGGCCTGCATTCTTGTTTAAAGAAACAAGCAATGATTTCTCAGGTGTAGATGTTGTAATCTCTGCAAAATCAGAACCAGTCATGTGTCTTCTGGAAGGTGTATATGGGTTATAAGTTTTGATTCCCATGATTTGCACTCCTTTCAAATGATGTTAACAAGTTAATTCGCTTACTAATCAGCTTGCTCGCATCCATAATTCTGTATAATCAATTACTTATTTTATAAACCTGAGAAAATCTCGATCTCAGCGCTGTCAGCTGTTAACTGAACAATTGCCTTTTTAACCTTAGAAGTCTTACCGGAGGTAGCTCCACGTCTGCGGGTCTTACCATCCATGTTAATTGTGTTTACTTTTTCTACTTTAGCGCCGGTAAACATCTTCTCAACTGCTTCTTTGATTTGGTTCTTCGTAGCACTTGGATGAACTGAAAATGTATACTTCTTTTCACTCATTGTACTCATGCTCTTCTCAGAAACCAATGGCTTAAGGATTATATCATAATATTTTAAATCTGCCATTATGCGTACACCTCCTGGATCATCGCTACAGCATCCTTTGTTAATACCACGGTATCATACTTGAGGATGTCATATACATTAATGGAGTTTGTTAATACTGTTCTAACCTTTGGAAGGTTTCTTGCGGAAAGTTGTACATTATCATTTTTCTGATCGAGAACTAATAATGCTTTCTGAACCTTCAAGTTATCAAACACGGATTTCATTTTCTTTGTTTTAATCTCATCAAAGTTTAAGCTATCAAGTACGAAGAATTTTGATTCGTTTACTCTTGAGGTTAAAGCTGATTTGATTGCAAGAGCTTTTTCTTTCTTATTCATCTTGAAAGAATAATCTCTAGGCTTGGGAGCAAATACTACACCGCCGCCCTTCCATTGAGGGGATCTGGTTGAACCCTGTCTAGCATGACCGGTTCCTTTTTGTCTCCAAGGCTTTCTTCCGCCACCACTAACTTCGGCACGGGTCTTAGCGCTTTGTGTTCCCTGGCGTTTATTCGCAAGCTGCTGAACTACTGCCATATGAACTAAATGATCATTTATTTCTACTCCGAAGACTGCGTCGTTAAGTTCTAAGGTTCCAACTTCCTTGCCTTCGATATTATAAACTGTTACATTTGCCATTTATGTTTCCTCCTTTCTTAAAGCTTATTGCGCTTTAACTGTTTCTTTCAGCATTACTAAGGATTTCTTCGGTCCAGGTACTGCACCTTTAACAAGGATGAGGTTCTTAGCTGCATCAATTCTTACAACTTCAAGATTTTGTACTGTAACCTTAACACTTCCCATATGTCCAGGCATGTGCTTGCCCTTAAATACTCTACCAGGTGTGGTAGCAGCACCATTGGAACCAGCATGTCTGTGATGTTTGGAACCATGTTTCATCGGTCCTCTTGATAAATTGTGTCTCTTAATTGCGCCTTGGAAACCTTTTCCCTTTGACTTAGCAGTAGCATCAATTCTTTCACCTTCTGCGAAGATATCAGCCTTGATTTCCTGTCCAACTTTATAGTCAGCACTGTTTTCAAATCTGAATTCTCTAAGAAATCTTTTAACAGAAACACCCGCTTTTGCGAACTGTCCTTTTCTTGGCTTATTAACCAGAGTCTCTCTGATATCGCCAAATCCAACCTGTACTGCTGCGTATCCGTCGTTATCTACTGTTTTAACTTGTGTAACGTAGAGCGGACCAGCCTGAAGTACAGTTACCGGAACAAGTACTCCGTTTTCACCGAAAACCTGAGTCATTCCGATTTTCGTAGCTAAAATCGCTTTTTTCATTTTCTTACCTCCTGTTTAATCTACAGCGGATTGCCACACAATATCGTGATATCGTGTTTTACATGCAATCATCCTAGATGGCTATATACGATCATATATGAACCCTAAGGATTTCTTCTTAAATTAATGTTGTTTCTCGTCTTTCCTAAGCTGTCAACAAGTAGAATTGATCAATCAAATCACTTGTCATGAATTCACATTTTGACGAATTATTTCATCTTAATGTCAATGTACACACCAGCTGGCATTTCCAATCTGGATAATGCATCTACAGTCTTCTGAGTAGGTGTGATGATGTCGATTAGTCTCTTGTGTGTTCTCTGCTCAAACTGCTCTCTGGAATCCTTATACTTATGAACCGCTCTCAGAATTGTAACGATTTCCTTCTTTGTCGGCAACGGAACCGGTCCGCTCACCTTTGATCCTGTCTTCTTAACAGTATCAATAATCTTCCCTGCAGATTGATCGATCAGATGATGATCATACGCCTTTAATGTGATTCTCATTACTTGACTTGCCATAAAAAAAGCCGCCTCCTTTTCGCACTTAATTTCAGTACGACAAGTGGTGACTGTACACTCATCCGTGTGTATCTTTATCTTTTATACGTATAACCCGTTTTTGACGGATTATTTTTGAGAAACCATCGCTGATTTGCCCAGATAGTATTTTAGAATTTATTCACACGTTTTATCTGCCCGATGGCAGAATATTATATGGTACAGTGACTTGTCGCCAGTTTCATAACTTGACCTTCGCTCCACGGAAAACCTACCCAACCAGGTAGCAACCTCACGTTTCAACGCTATCAATGTCACAACGTTGCTTATTATACACTATAAATACAGCATTTGCAAGCACTTTTTTTAATAAATATCTGTTTGAATTACTGTATGAATTGCTGTATCATTCTAGGAACGGTTGCTGACAGAAATCCCGGTGATGGAATTCCTTTTGAAAAGTTAATTTCAGTTTACTAGCACTTCTAAGGTCTCTTCGTTCACTCGAAACAATCAGAACGCGCAATAACTCCTTAGTGGATAAAAGAAAAACCTACGCAGTAGCTTTTTCTTTTATCCACTTCGTCAAACATTTGCGCTCGTGCGACTTATCGCACGTCTGATTTCACCGCTCTCTCAGATACCTAAGAATTGCACGTAAACTGCAAATGCTTTCAAAATGGAATTCCATCACCGTTCTTCCTGTCAACAACCTGTCTTCGTATTCTTGGTTATTATTACCTGTATAATTTATTATTATGTATTATTTTAAATAAAAATATATTTTCTGGTAATTATTTATAAGGAATGTAATAACAGGCTCGATATTTCAAAAACAAGATGAGTTAACGAGTCAATTCCATTGTCATAAAAAAACCACACTATAAAGTCGATATGACTGCATAATATAGGTTTCTTTTTGATATTTATTGTGTCTTTGATTATTGTTCAGAAAGAGTTTCTTCTTATTAAATACGTATCTCATTGATTACGTATCTCA
>JAQUYQ010000032.1:0-5310 GCA_028691795.1 Herbinix sp. | reverse complement strand
ATTAATCATATATCTCTATTCTACCGGATCGTATCCTACCACAGTCCAGATACCTGTATCATCCTGTCGGATCAGACGTTTGAGATATACTTTTTGGGCAGTTGCTTTTTCACTGTTAATCTGAGCAACCGCTTCTTTTCCATCATTTGATATTATAGTGATAGTATCATAGGGAATTGGGTAATCACCTACAATTCCTTCCGGAGAAATTAATAAGCTGGCAAAAACTTGAGTTACAAATATGGGATCGAGTTTCCAGGGTGAATGTCCTGCATCCACACTCTTCTGCTCTTTTTCTTTCATAGGAAGGTAAACCGGAACTATTATCTGAGGTTGATATTGTTTTGAACACTGCTTACAATTTTTATACATATTAATAACCATGCCTTTCTTCAAGACCTGCAAACTTTGGGCTGCAGGCACAAATTTGCGTGTGAAAAATCTCGATTTTTCACACTACTTCCTCCCTATCATAAAACATTGATATAAATCGTTTTATATTGTTAACAGAACTTTCTTAATACAATATATTAACTATTTGAAAAATGTTCCATAATAGTAATATTGGATATAAATACATGAAACTGTGAAGGAAAGTAAAATTCTGTGCGGGGCAGGAAAGATATAAAAGAACTACTACAGATAATTGAAACAAGAATTTTGAGCATAACAAAACGGTGTAGCTATCAGGCAACACCGTTTCTCTTTACTGATTACATCTTAAATTAAATCACCTTCGCAATTCTTGGTGAGATAAACTGGCTACTCTCTATCTCTCCCAGCGTCCCGAGGCTCCGCAGGGTAATACAAAACCATTCTCTGATACCGGCAATCCGATTTCATCGGCGGTTACCTTGCCACCGAATTTCCCCACTAATTCTTCGGACAGCATATATGATAAAACTCCGGGCTGTAATCCGGTTGTATAGGAATTGATCAGATAAAATAACGGTTCCTCACTTAATGCCTTTGTACAAAGCTGAACAAATGGATGGATGCTGTCTTCTATCTTCCATATCTCACCCTTTGGTCCTCTTCCATAGGAAGGCGGATCCATAATAATTGCATCATATTTACTTCCTCTACGGATTTCACGTTCAACGAACTTGACACAATCATCAACAATATAGCGGATCGGAGCATTGCCAAGTCCTGAAGCTTCGGCATTTTCTTTGGCCCAGGTTACCATTCCCTTGGAAGCATCCACATGGGTAACTGCAGCACCTGCCTTTGCCGCTGCCAGAGTTGCACCTCCCGTATAGGCAAATAGGTTCAGCACCTTAACCTGCCTGTCCTTTACACTTTGTATCTTATCTGTAAACCAGTCCCAGTTAACTGCCTGCTCTGGAAAGAGTCCCGTATGCTTAAAGCTAAAGGGTTGAAGATTAAAGGTCAAGCCTTTATAGGTAATGTCCCATTGTTTTGGAAGGTCGAAGAACTCCCATTCACCACCGCCCTTGGAGCTTCGATGATAATGCGCATTCGGTTTCTTCCACCCCTTATTCTGTCTGGTGGTGTCCCAGATAACCTGTGGATCCGGTCTTACCAATATATATTTTCCCCAACGTTCCAATTTCTCGCCCTTTGAGGTATCGATTACTTCATAGTCCTTCCAATCCTTTGCTATCCACATAACATTCTCTCTTTCTTTCATTGTAAATATTTCTTCCTATTATAAACTATGCCTTTTGTAAATACAATGAAAACCTGCTTGAAGCATTTTCGCTGTATTATCTACTTATATTAAACTCTGACTAGTAGATAAATTGTTTCACCATTCTCTCATTATTCTAACCATTTTTTAACTTGACGTAACATATAAATAATTATAAACTTGTAAATGTAATCGATATAATTATTAACCTAAATTTACTTGCTCGAATGCTCAAACAATATATAAAGTAAATCTTACCACTTAAACATAACTGAGGCTGAGTTCCTCCTAGACAGAACTTTATCAGGAAAATAATATTCTCCTAAATAAAACTCAACTGGAGGATAATTTTCTCATAAACACAGCTTTATCAGGAGGATAAAATTCTCATAAATAAAACTTAACAGGAGGTGTAATCCCTCCAAAATAAAACTTAACAGGAGGATATATTCCTCCTAAAAACAGGAGGAATTGTAGAATGAGTGTTTTAACACGATTTAGAGACATTATGTCCAGTAACATCAATGCACTGTTAGATAAAGCTGAGGATCCTGAAAAAATGATTGATCAGTGCCTTAGAAATTTAAATTCCGATCTCGGAAAAGTGAAATCGGAAACAGCTACTATCATGGCGGAAGAACAAAGAGCCAAAAGGGTTCTTGACGAATGCAATGAAGATATCACTAAAATGCAGTCTTATGCTGTAAAGGCCTTAGAAGCTAATAATGAAGCGGATGCTAGAAAATTTCTAGAGCAAAAGACTTCCTTAACTTCGAAGCAGGCCGGTCTTCAAGAAGCTTATGACTTAGCACATGCTAATGCAACCCATATGCGTGAGATGCATAGCAAGCTAGTAGATGATATTAATGAACTGGAATCCCGTAGGGATATGATTAAAGGTAAGCTTGCCGTTGCGAAAACACAGGAACGTATTAATCATATGGGCTCTTCTGTGTCCAGTGCCAATGATTCCATAGCAAGCTTCAAAAAATATGAAGATCTGGCCGACAAAGCTCTTGATAAGGCCAATGCCATGGCTGAATTAAACCGTTGCTCTTCCGAACAGTCCATTGAGGATTTGACAAAAAAATATTCAACTGATTCTTGTGTAGATGATGAATTGGCTGCCTTGAAAGCAAGCTTAAATAAATAACCTAGGATTTAGTTTATTTTGAAGATATTATTGATTTATTACTTCTAATAGAACATACTTATTCATATAGAAAAAATGTCCGCACTGGAAAAGCAACGCTCTTTCTTCTTTGCGGGCATTTTATCAAGTAAGGGAGGAGAAATCCTCCTATAAAACGAGGAGGAGAAATCCTCCTAAAAACGAGGAGGAGAAATCCTCCTATAAAACGAGGAGGATTGGAATGTCCACGGTTATTAATTATAAATGTCCTAATTGCGGTGCCGATATGGCTTTTGACAGTCAAACTGGGCAGCTTCGCTGTGAAAGCTGTGGCAGAACAGATAAGATTGAAGAAATGGCAGGTAATAACGCTCACACAGGAGGAGATTTCTCCTATGAAATGGATGAAGATGATATCAAAGCTGCTAATTCTGCATTTAACAGTGATTACGCCGATCCATCAGAGGAAGATAATCCAAGCAATCATTCCACCTTTGGTGAAAATGAAGCCATCGAATACCACTGCAATAATTGTGGTGCCGTACTTATTACCGATTCACAGACTACCGCTACTACCTGCAGTTTCTGTGGTGCAGGCGTAGTTCTTGGAGACCGCCTAAGCGGCAGCCTTGCTCCAGCGAAAGTAATTCCATTTTCTATCAATAAAGCGCAGGCACAGGAAGCATTTAAAAAATGGTGCAAGAAAGGCCTTTTAACTCCAAGAGATTTTATGACCGCCGACCGTATCAAGAATATCACCGGTATTTACGTTCCCTTCTGGCTCTACGAACTGAACGGACGTGGTGAAGCGCTGGCCACTTGTACAAGAGTGAGGACCTATACTGCTGGAGATTGGATCTATACAGAAACAAAATATTATCAAGTATATCGTAAAGTAGACCTTAATTATACCCGTATTCCTTGTGATGCCTCCAAGAAGATGGAGGATAACATGATGGATAAGCTGGAACCTTACCAATACAGTAATCTTAAGGATTTTAACATGCCCTACCTAGCCGGTTACATAGCAGAAAAATATGATTTTAATGATGAACAGATGCTTCCCCGGATCAAGGATAGAGTGAGCAGCTATGTTGATAATTATATTCGATCAACAATAAGTGGCTATACTACTGTGAATTTTCATCAAAAAGATATTAATATCCGTAAAAAACAAGCGGATTATACTCTGATGCCGGTATGGATGGTATGTTATGACTATAAACAAGCGGAGCATATCTTTGCAATGAATGGGCAAACCGGTAAAGTAGTCGGTAAGCCCCCTATAAGTAAAGCAAAAATCGCTGCCTGGTTCAGTGGTATCTCAGTCGGAAGTTTTATTCTGTTGCGCATAATCACAATGTTGTTGGGAGGTGGATTGCTATGAACCCGTTAAATGCCAGAAGAACATTTTTAATCATATCAATTATATGTTTACTCCTATTGATGATACTTACACAGCATGGTTCAGCTAATGCCAAATCAAGCGGAGAAATTCAACATGTTTACGACGAAGCGGGGCTTTTATCCACAAATACGCTTGCTCATCTGGAGAATATGTGTGTACAATTTAGTCAAGCTGATAATCTTGATATCATTATTCTAACACATAATGATTCCAACGCAGTGGATGGTGAGGTATATATCGAGAATTTTATTGATAAAATGCAGTATTTGGACAGTGTTGTATTATTAGTTGATATGCATAAACGGGATGTAGTTTTGGAGAGCTACGGCAAAGTACAAAAATATATCACAACCTCCCGTGGAAATGCGATTGTTGATAAGATTACCCCTTATTTAATCGACGGGAATTATAATGACGCATTCCTACAGTATGTAAAAAGTTCCGATCAATATATGAATACGGTTCCTCTTTACTTTAACCCATTTATACAATTAGCAGCAGCATTGGTTATTGGTGGTATCACAGTTGCAATAATGGCCTATAATGCCGGAGGTAAAATGACGGTCGGAGGAGGTACGTATATGGATCCCAATCATTCCGGCTTAATTGGAAGAAGAGATGATTATATACGGACACAGGTAACAAGAATAAGAAAGCCTCAGAATAAAGATGGCGGCGGTGGCGGTATCTCTGCCGGGGGACTTTCCCATACGACTAGCCGAGGTAAATTCTAGTAGCCATTCTCTTGATTTTACTCTATAATAGTAGTATTACAATGGGAAAGTGCGAAAAGCCCACTCCGTTGGAGTTTCAGATTACGCAAGGGGTCTATTCGTTATACCATATTAAGGCAAAGGCGTACACAAGCATCACATACGAGGCTTTTAGCTCACAAGCATAAATTCAACGTGTGAAATATGATATAGAAGTCACACAATATAAATAGTTAATATTCATGGGAGGAAACCGATATGGGATTATTTTCAAAACAATTTTCAAATGTAGTTGAATGGCAGGAATTCCGCGAAGACATGGTTTTTTACAAATGGAACAATGATGAGATAAAAAAAGGAAGCCGCCTTATCATCCGTCCTGGACAGGATGCGATATTCCTAT
>JAQUYQ010000181.1 GCA_028691795.1 Herbinix sp. | reverse complement strand
TGATATTTTTCGTAATTCTTTTTCTACATTTGAATCCGATAATATTATATTATCAGCACCTAGTGTTTTCGCAAGTTCTAATTGATCCAATTTTATATCAATTATTGTTATACTGGAAGCACCTCTTCGTTTTGAAATAATCAGCTGCATTAAACCAATGGTTCCAGCTCCGGTAATTAAAACCTTTGCGCCAACAGGTATTGTCACTTTATTGTGACTATTAATAACACATGCCAGTGGTTCTGCCATTGCCCCCTGTACCAAATCCAAATTTCCTGCCTGGAAAACGCATCTTTCTGGCACTGTTACATATTCAGCAAATGCTCCGTTCCTTGTATTTCCAATTACTTCGATATGTTCACAATGAATCTGTTTATTTTGTTTACAGTAAAAACAGTTTTCACAAAACACATTAGGATCTGCTATAACAGGGTCCCCTTCTTTAAAAGATTTTACATTTTTACCGACTTGTTCTACCACCCCAGAAAATTCATGCCCTGGGATTATTGGATAATTTGTTACATGTTCTCCCTTAAAGGTATGAATATCTGTTCCACAGAATCCTGCAGCAACAACTTTTATTAATACTTCATCATCTTTAGGCACAGGCTTTTCAACTTCAAATACATCTGCTTTAAAGGGTTCCTGAATTATAAATGCTTTCATTTGTTATTTCCTCCGGTTTCACATCATTTTTAACTTCTAATACTTTTCTTGACTCATAATTTGTTTAGGTATATTTTTATATTAAAAGCATATCACCATTCCACTCACTATTCAAGCATATACAATCATTAATTTGACCGTTTTTATTCATTGCAATTATTAATCGAAATATCAATCGGTATTTAATTAATATATAACTATTTTCAATCACTATTGTGCTCGTTTTACAAAATAAATATTGACGTACTCATAGATTTGTTATATTCTAGAACTAATGAAGATTGCGAGGAGATGTGTTTATGGTTGATCGTAATGCTATATTAGCTTTTATCAACACAAGAAAAAATGTTACTATCTACGATTTATGCGAATCTTTCAACATTAGCGAAAGCACCGCTCGTCGTACTATCAGTTATTTAGAAGAGAAAGGGAAAATTGGGCGTTATCATGGAGGAGCTTTTTCTCTACTCCAAAATCCGAAAACACAAATTATTTCAAGACTTGATGAAAATACAGACAAGAAAATTAGAATTGCTCAAAGCGCTTCTGAGATTGTATGCGATAACTCCACTATCATTTTACTCGGTGGTACTACAGTCAGTTATATGTGCACTTTCATCAAGAAAAAGCGTATTACTGTAATTACCAATTCTATGCTAGTGCTGGATGAATTAAAAAATTGTCCTAATATAAAATTGATTATTCTAGGGGGGCTGTACAATAATGATGAATCAGAAGTAGGTGGTATTTTATCGAACTCCAGCTTATCTTATCTTAGAGCGGATCTTCTATTTATGGGTGCCTCAGGATTTGACGAAAAGTCTGGATTTATTAATGCTAATCATTCTGTAGAACTCTTTCGCACTTGTGTAAAGGCATCGAACGAAACAAATGTTTTAGTTGATAGTTCAAAATACAATAGTGGAGGTTCATCAATTGCTGCATCTCCAGAGCAAATTAAACGTCTATATACAAATTCAGATTTAGATCCCCGGATTATAAAATCATTTCAATTAAAAGGAGTAGAAGTGATTCTATCATAAGCATCTCGGACAAGATAACAACTCTACTAAGGAACAAAGAAAATATGGTTTAAATAAAGCTCTCTAAAAGACCGTTTTTATAGAAATCACGGTCTTTTATATTATATTATTATGCGTTTCTGGCAGGTATAGTTCATACACAGAGTGATCATTATTATTCGAATGAACATAGAATTCAGGGCTGAAGAATAACCAATTTGCTTAACTCACTTCTGCTTACGATAAACTTTTCACTTACTTATATCGATGATAAACTTGAAAGGTGTTGATCCACTTCCTTATTACGTTAGTCGACCAACACCTCTTCTATTTAATTTTGATTATTTACAATCTTAGCTCTGGAAAGTAATACACATAATTTTTATCTTCTTCCACTAGTTGCTCTATTGTTTCTTATTGCATCTAATGAAACAGCCGCAAAAATTACTACACCTTGTACAAACTGTTGATAATATGCTGAGACATTTAGCAAATCTAAAGAATTCTGAATGAGACCCATGATAATAATTCCAAGAAATGTACCAAACATTTTTCCTTTTCCACCAAATGTAACACTTGTTCCTCCAATAACACATGCAGTAATAGCTTGCATTTCTAGCCCTGATGCAATTGCTGTTGGAGCCGAGTCCATACGGGCTATCAATATCAAACCCGCAAAACTGGCAAGAACTCCTGTAATTATGTATACAAAACAAATTACTTTTCTATTATTGATACCTGCAATTCTTGTTGCTATCGGATTACCGCCAACAGCATAAATATTTCTACCTAATCTAGTCTTACTTAAGAAAAATCCAAAGGAAACAAATAAAATAATGGTCCAAATTACGGACATCGGAATGCCACTGATTTTACCAGCACCAACATTTAAGAACCCATCAGGAAATCCATAAAGTGGTTTTCCTTTTGAAAATACCAGTTGTAATCCCCTTGACATTTGTTCTAAAGCCAATGTTGCAATTAAAGGTGGTATTCCAATTACTGATACCGCCAAACCATTTATCAGCCCAACTACTATTCCGATGCATAAACTTATAATAATAGCAACTTGCCACGGTACTCCGTTTAGCATAGCATATGCTGTTACCCATGCTGATAATGCCAAAGTACCACCAACAGAAAGATTTATTCCTCCTGTTAAAATAATCATCGTCATACCTATAGCAGCAATTCCATATACAGACACATATTGTACAATATTAATTAAATTCGATATTTTTAAAAAGTAAGGTGATGCTATTGACATAACAACTGCAAAAAGTATTATTATTACAATTAATACCATCTGCTCTGCAAAATTATAATAAATTTTTTTTAATCTATCCATCTGATACTTCCTTCCTAACTAATCATTGATAATAATTCATTTTTATTTGTTTCACTAGTATGAATGCGACCTGAAATTTCGCCTTTTTTAAGAATAATGATTTCATCACAAACTTCCAGTAATTCTTCTAATTCAGAAGAAAATATAATTATCGTAACTTCTTCGGCTGCCATATCCAGTAAAATCTTATAAATCTCTGATTTTGCATAAACATCAACACCTCTGGTAGGCTCATCTAACATAAATATTTTTGGATTACTTGCAACGCATCTTGATATTACAACTTTCTGCTGATTTCCTCCACTTAAGCTGACAACATTTTGTTCCACTGATGATTTCTTTACTGTCATTTTATCAGCTAAGTTTTCTGCAAAAGCTTTCTGCTTCTTTCGATCAATCACTCCAAACTTATTAGTAAATCTTCTAATAATGGAAAGCGTGTTATTCTCGCGAATTGATAGCAATGGCACAAAACCTTCGTTCTTCCTGTCTTCTGTAACTAATGCCACTTTATTTTTCATCATTTTTTCTGGTGTGGCTTTCGTTATTTCTTCACCAAATAATTTTATCCTGCCAGAATCATATGAATCCAGCCCAAATACCGCTCGAGCAATTTCTGTCTTTCCTGCTCCCAACAACCCGCATATTCCAATAACACTTCCTGCCTTTATCTGTAGATTAATATTATTAAACTTATTCTTACTACATAAACCTTCTAATTCTAATGCAACTTGAGTTGCATCATCAATATAAATTTCACGTTTCATCGGCTTTATTGCTGCTTTACCCATCATAGCATTAATTAATACATCTTTACTAATTTCTTTCGCATTAAACACTCCATTGTTGACACCATCTTTAATAACAGTTACTCTATCTGATATTTTTAGTACATCCTCCAAAAAGTGAGAAATGAAAACAATAGAAACACCTTGGGATTTTAACTTGTTTACAATTCCTATAAAAATATCTTTTTCCTTTTCATTCAAAGAAGATGTTGGTTCGTCAAGTACCAATATCTTTGCATTTGTTGTTAATGCCTTCAATATTTCAATAATTTGTTTTTCTGCAGCTCTTAAATTCCTAACCATGTCTGTAGATTTCATTTCAACTTGAATCATATCTATTAATTCTTGGGCTTTTTGAATAGTTTCCTTATTGTTAAATAATCTAATCTTATTTTTTGCCAAATTCCCCAAGAATATATTCTCGGCAACATTTAAGTCGGGGCATATATTTAATTCTTGGTGTACAAATGCAATTCCATATCTTTCTGCATCTTCCGATTTCTTAATATTTGCAATTTCACCATTGATGATAATGTCACCACTATTTGCTGTATAAATACCGTTTAGTATTTTTACCAGTGTACTTTTTCCTGCACCATTTGCACCCATCAAAGAATGAACTTCTCCGCGTCTCAATTCAAAATCGACTTTATTTAAAACCAAATTATCAGAAAAACTTTTTGTAATATTTTTCATCTTAAGGATCAATTCATCATTCATCAATCTCACCGCGTTCTTTCTTTTTTATAATATGGAAGATAAACTACGATCAGCCTCCATACGTAATTATTAAATTAGCAATTATATTTTTCTATCGTTTTATTAATTTATAATATGATTAGAGCGACAAAAGGGTATTTAGAATATCCCTTTATCCATATTGTACTTTGAAAATTTAACACATTTAGAAATATTAGGATGTTTTTGTGGAATTCTTGTGCATGTCAGCCTGTATATGT
>JAQUYQ010000031.1:4676-15657 GCA_028691795.1 Herbinix sp. | reverse complement strand
TCTGCAATAAAGATGACGCGGTTTGATACTTCTCTGGCAAATGCCATTTCATGTGTTACGATTACCATAGTCATGCCGGCCTTTACTAATTCTCTTATAACGGATAATACTTCGCCAACCATTTCAGGGTCAAGTGCAGAAGTCGGTTCGTCAAAAAGAATAACATCCGGTTCCATGGTAAGACAGCGAACAATGGCGACACGCTGACGCTGTCCGCCGGAGAGTTTAACCGGATATTCATCTGCTTTATCAGCAAGTCCAATACGTGTAAGGAGGTCCAGCGCTTTTTTTCTAGCCTCGATGGGGTCCTGTTTTCTAACTTTGATTGGCCCTACTGTAATATTATCTATAACTGTCATGTTGTTAAACAGATTAAAATTTTGAAATACCATACTGATATGCTGTCTGATTTGATTGATATCGGCTTTCTTGTCCAAAATATTGTTCTCTTTGAACAGTATCTGACCATTTGTTGGCTTTTCCAAGCGGTTTAGACAACGAATAAAGGTACTTTTACCCGATCCGGAAGGACCTACGACTGCTACGACATCACCTTGATGAATATCCAAATCAATGTTGTTTAAAACTTGTAATTTCCCAAAATGTTTCGATAGTCCTCTTACCTGCAATAATACTTTTTTATCTTGTGACACTGGCATTCAATCTCCTTTCGATTTGAGAGACTATTTTAGAAAGTGGAAATACTATAATAAAATATAAAATAGCGGCAATTACATATGGTTCCAGTGTACGATAGGAAATTGCAATTACATCTTTAGCACGGAACATGATTTCACTAATACCACATAAGGATACGATAGAAGTTTCTTTTATGATTGCGACGAATTCATTCATAAGTGCAGGCAGGATATTACGAACGGCCTGAGGCAGGATGACTAATCGCATGGCCATACCTTTTGACATGCCGATACTTCTTGCAGCTTCAGTTTGTCCGGCATCTACGGCATTAATACCACTTCTTACGATTTCAGACACGTAAGCGCTGGAATTTAATACTAATACAAGCAATCCCCAAAAAAAGGCATTGAAGTCCTTTATGAAAGAAATATTTATTTTCCAGCCAAATGCAGCAGCACCAAAGTATATAACCATTACTTGGACCATAAGAGGTGTTGAACGGAAGATTTCAATGTATGTGGTTACGATAAAGCGGATTAATTTTATCCTTGACATTCTCAATAATGCTACCATTGTACCAAATATGGTACTAATAACAACGGTAATCAGGGACAATAGTAGTGTCATTCCGATTCCGGATAAAAATAGTTTGTGATATTTGAAAAACATATCTACCATTCTTGTAAATGAAAATAAATCCATGTGTTAACCTCCATTTGGAAAATCATAAAAAAGGCAATGGAA
Source organism: Herbinix sp. (assembly GCA_028691795.1). GTDB lineage: Bacteria > Bacillota > Clostridia > Lachnospirales > Lachnospiraceae > Mobilitalea. The sequence goes on along the minus strand of JAQUYQ010000031.1, from coordinate 14,274 downwards.
AAATTAAAGCTCCATTGCCATGTATGAATAAAATAACTATTCAACTCCAAGCTCAGTCTGAAGAGCAACTGCATCATTAAACCATTGTTCCATTGTACCATCAGCAATCCAACCACTAATCAAGGAATTAATATATGTAGTCAAATCATCATTTCCTTTCATAATTGCCATACTGTTACCACCATCTTCACCTGGCATTTGTGGTATATCAAAGGTAACTTTCAAATCATCATTTTCCTGGGCATACATAACGGCATTAATACCATCCATAACAAGTACATCAACATTTTTAGCTTTAAGGTCAGATACCATGAGGGGTACTGTTTCTAAATAGCGTGTGGTGCAGGTGTCAGCATAATATTCATCAGTAACCTGTTGTTGGTAACTACTTTTCTGTGCTCCAACTGTGATACCATTCATACAGCTTTCATCCGCATATTTTTCAGCATCTTCAGAACGTACCAGTGCTTTTTGACCACCTTGCCAATATACATCCGTCATATTCAAAGCTTCTTTTCGCTCCTGAGTAGGAGTAAGAGCTGCAATACCGATATCTACCAGACCGGATTGTACACTTGGAATAACAGAATCAAATGCCATATCCTGAATGTCAAGTTTTACACCTAGTTCATCTGCAATAGCTTGCATCATCGTTGGTTCAAAACCTACAACATTTCCGTCTTTGTCTTTAAAAGCATAAGGTGCATAAGCACTTTCTGTCGCAAAAGAAATGGTTCCTTTGGACTTGATAGCTTCTACAGTATGTGCATCGACAGTTGCAGAGTTTGTATTGCTCGTAGCGGTATCAGAACTGGATTTAGAGTTTGAACAGCCTGTTATAGCTGCCATTGAAAGGATTAAAATAAGTACAAATAACTTTGTTTTCATGATTGCCTCCTTATTAAATTAAATATGTTGTAATTATAATATGCCTGATATCCAGTGTCAATAAAAAATATAACGATATATAACGAATTATATATTAAAAAGGAATACTATATGAAAGTTTTGTGCAATATATTGATACAATTTGAATGAATTTTAAAAGAATAACAGGAAAATGATTAAATATTTGTGCAAAATATTGTTTGAATAAGTATTGACAAAAAAATATATTGAGGTTAAAATGTTTTTTATCTTAAACAAGGGCGTTGGACCAAAATCCATCGCCCTTATTTTTTGATTAAATTTATGAGCTCATTAGGTGAAGCTTATCTGCAGAATAGGTTTCTAAGAAGATAATTACACTATTTGATTATTAGGAAGGTCAAATTGGTTGATGAAGATCATTTCAACCATACTGATTCACTTGTTTCGACCTATTCATTTCATTACAAGCGAAACGGTTTGCTGGTTCGTCTTGTATGAGTAGGTTATCAAAAATTGAAAGGCATGGGTATAAGTATGAAAAAACGAATCTTAAGTGCTATTATATGTATAACATTAGTTACATCCTTATTGGTAGGATGTGTAACAAAATCTGGTAGTGATGAAAAGAATGTATTAAGGGTTGGTATGGAATGTGCATATGCTCCATTTAACTGGACTCAATCTACAGAAGAAGTATCCAATGGTGATAAAGCTGTTCCAATTTATGGGACCAGTGATTATGCATATGGTTACGATGTTATGTTAGCGCAGAAACTTGCGGATGAGCTTGGTTGGGAACTTGAAGTACATAAAGTAGATTGGTCAAGTATTGTACTTGGAATGAATTCCGGTGATTATGATGTTATCATTGCTGGTATGGGTTATACCAAAGAACGTGATCAAAGTGTTGATTTCACAGATCCTTATTACATCAGAAATAACGTGGTAATTGTCAATTCTAATGGCGCTTTTGCGAATGCAGCAAAATTATCAGATTTCTCTGGTGCTTCAGCAACTACACAGATTGGTACGATATGGGAACAGTATGTTCCTCAAATCCCTAAAGTAAAGCAGCTTACTTTTTCTGAGACAACATCAGAAGTTGTAATGGCAGTTTCCATGGGATCAGCTGATTGTGGCGTTTTAGATGAACCAACAGCGATGTCGGCAGCGATTGCAAATCCAGAAATCAAATACATTAAATTTGAAGATGGAAAAGGATTTACAGTTCCAGAAGGACAATCCTTAAATGTATGTATTGCTGTAAAGGAAGGTAATAGTGAATTACAGAAAAAATTAGATGATACCTTAGATTCAATTGAATGGGATGAAGATAAAATGGTAGAATTAATGGATCTTGCCGTTCAGCTGCAACCATTAAGTAAATAATTAAATATTTCCCTACAATTATTTATGACAAGTGAATTGGCTTGCCAATTCATCTTGTTTATTAGAAGAGGAGAATAAGTATGGAGAAGAATATTGTTGAGTGGATTATATTTTTACTGCAGGAATACGGTATATACTTTTGGAAAGGAACTTTGATAACATTAGAGACATCCATACTTGGAACAATACTTGGTCTTATAGTGGGCTTTTTACTTGGTATCATTCAGTCAACACCAATTTATCCGGAAGATAGCATGGCAAAAAGAGTATATTATAAGATGCTGAAAGGTATCAGCAATGCATTTGTTCATATTTTCAGAGGAACACCAATGATGGTTCAAGCAATGGTTTTATATTATGGTTTAAAACAGTATGGAGTTAACATAACGCCTTTCAGTGCAGCTGTCCTTGTTATTATGTTAAATACAGGTGCGTATATGGCAGAAACAGTTCGAGGAGGCATTATATCAATTGATAATGGACAGTTCGAAGGTGGTAAAGCGTTGGGGATGCCACATTTTACTATAATGTTTTGTGTAGTATTGCCGCAGGCTTTTCGAAATATTATACCGGAAATGGGAAATCTCTTTATAACAAATATAAAAATGACATCCGTATTGAACGTTATAGGTTTTGCAGAACTTTATTTTGCTACTAAGACAGCGGCGAATACCTATTATCGATATTTCGAAGCCTTCTTAATTACAGGTGCTATTTATTTTATTTTATGTACTATATTTACCAAATTGTTATCTGTTCTTGAGAAAAAAATGGAAGGTAAAAAAGACTATGAATTAGCAACAGAATATTTAGCGGATTAGGAGGCGGATGATATGGGTATTATCAATGTACAACATTTAAGGAAAGCTTTTGGTAATCATGAAGTATTAAAAGATATAGATTTCAGTATCGATAAAGGAGAAGTGGTGTGTATCATTGGGTCATCGGGATCAGGAAAATCGACTTTGTTAAGGTGCTTAAATCTACTGGAAATACCTACAAGCGGGACCGTTTATTTCACAGATGAAGTAATTGGCGGATCACAGAAAAAAATAAATGAATATCGTTCAAAGGTAGGTATGGTATTCCAATCTTTTAATCTGTTTAATAATATGACTGTTCTGGAAAATTGCATGTCTGGCAGTAGAAAGGTCTTGAAAAGAAGCAAGGAAGAGTCTCGTGTTATTTCTATTAAATATTTAAAAAAAGTAGGAATGGCTCCGTATATTAATGCAAAACCGTCTCAGTTATCCGGTGGACAAAAACAAAGGGTTGCTATTGCAAGGGCATTAACAATGGAACCTGAGGTATTGCTTTTTGATGAACCGACAAGTGCATTAGATCCTGAAATGGTTGGTGAAGTATTAAATGTAATCAAGGAGCTTGCAAAAGAGGGATTAACTATGATTATTGTTACTCACGAGATGGCATTTGCTCGTGATGTTTCCACTAAAACAATTTTTATGGACCAAGGAGTTATTGCTGAAAGCAACGAACCGGAGAAATTATTTACAAATCCTAAAAATCCTAGAACACAAGCCTTTCTATCAAGATTTATTAACGGTTGATATAGTAAAATAGATTAAGTGGTGAATACATCACGGATTTATATCAATAAAAATATTGTCATTAATTTAAAGAAGAATAGCATTGGCAAAAATAACATTTTCTTTTATATAAGAAAATTATAATACTTAGGGAAGCGGGATCGCAATGAACTACCTTAGGGTGGTAGATTGGAGGCATACATGGAAAATTATGTTATTACAGTAGCTAGAGGATTTGGTAGTGGGGGAAAAGAAATAGCTTCAAAATTGGCAGACGACTTGGGTATACCTTGTTATGAAAATAGAATTTTAACGCTAGCATCACAACTTAGTGGACTTGATGAAGAATTATTTAATGAGGTTAATGAAAAAATACGGGGCAAAAAATTCTCAAGTTTACTAAAAGGATTACCAAGGACTATAAAACCTAAGCCAGTGGATGATGAATTTATTTCGGATGAAAGATTGTTTGAACTCCAAAAACATATTATTGAGAATCTTGCAAAGAAAGAATCTTGTATCATCGTTGGTAAGTGTGCTGATTGGGTTCTAAAAGAGTACCCTAATGTAATCAGTATTTATATAGAAGCATCCAGGGCTTTTTGTTTACAAAGAGTTATGAAAAAAATGAGTGTTAATGAAGAAACAGCTCATGTTTCTATAACAAAAACGGACCAATACAGAGCAGCATATTACAAACATTATACAGGAGGTAATTATTGGACTAATCCTGTAAATTATGACATTACATTAAACAGTGAACGTGTGGGAATTGATAACTGCGTAAGCATAATTAAGGATTACCTCAAATTAAAATATCCTAATCTGTAAAAGAATTATAATCATTGTACGGTTTTTATTAAATCATTAATTTTTAGATGCAAGCTGATTTTTATTGGTGAAAAGTGAATTTCTATAAGTAAATTGGTTTACTAATTCACTGTATGTTATTTGCTTGATATACTATGCAGGAAAGTACAGAAAAATTATGTTGGAGCTTCAATTATATAAATGTATAATTCTTAATGCATTACCCCTAATTTTATAAAAAAATGATAAAATATCATATTTATGGTTGTAATTATTATATGATAAGGTAAAATATATATATTATTAAATAATAATATGGGGAGAAAGCTGGTTGATTAGTATTTTATCCTGGCAAAAAAGCACGCTAATGTGTTTATCCTACACTATTTAGAGATGCAGCAAATGGCATCTAGGAGGTTAAAATGATTGAGATTAAAAAAATAACAGAAGACAGTTTCAAACAGTACGGAAGAGTTTTAACAAACGATTATGATGTGGCAGATTTAATTTTAGCATTAAAGAAAACACAAGCACCGGAAGATTCCGTTATCTATGTACCTTCAGTTGAAGAATTTGAAGAACTGCCTATTGGCAAAGTAATTAAGGACAGTCTGTTCGGTGGAATGCCAATCCAAATTGGATATTGTAATGGTATGAATCATCTGTTGAATGGAGTGGAATATCATCGTAACTCTGAGTTTGGTGTAGCCGGAACGGATTTAATTCTGCTACTTGGAAAACTACAGGATGTAACAGCAGATTTTACATATGACAGCAGCAAAATAGAAGCCTTTTTAGTACCGGAAGGAACCGTATATGAAATGTATGGTACGACCTTACATTATGCACCCTGCAGCGTAGATGGAAAAGTATTTCGTAACATTGTAGCGTTACCAAAGGGAACCAATACGGTTATTACAGATCGGGTATCTGGTGCTAAGGAAGATAAGTTAATGAAAGCTAAAAATAAGTGGCTGATTGCTCATAAAGATGCAGGAAAACCTGGTGCTTACGTTGGTATAATTGGTGAGAATATCACAATTTAATCCTTGACTATCCGGACGATGATTAGGGCTGTAACAAAACATAAACTATTTTTGATTTTGAAAGTAATTCTCCTTCAGAATCGTATAGTGAATTGTTTTGCTACAGCTTCTTTTTTTATGTGATTTTCGTATGAGGAAAAAGTTTGTTATAAAGTAAAAGTTCTAGTACTTAAATGTTTTTGTACAATTTGCATAAAAAATACGTTGAAGGTTTATGAATTTGAATGAATGAAAATGATTGCAAATGACTGAAAATGAATGTATAATAAAATTATAAGTAGTAGATGATTATGATAAATGAAGGGGAATTACATTATGTTAATAGAGAAACGTTTAAATGAAATTCTTACCATTGTCGAACAAAAAAGAAGCGTAACTGTTCAAGAATTAATGCAGGTTCTTAATGCATCGGAATCAACTATTCGAAGAGACTTAAATACGCTGGATGCTGAGGGGTTGATTGTAAAGGTTCATGGCGGAGCATTGGCAGTGGGCAGTACTTACTATACGAAAGATGATGATGTAACAAATCGTAAAGATTTAAATAAGGAAGCAAAGCTACAGATTGCTAGATATGCAGCAGCATTGATAAAGCCATATGATTTCATTTATATGGATGCAGGTACAACTACAGAGATGATGATTGATTATATAACTGAGAAGAAAGCGGTTTTCGTTACGAATGCAACAATACATGCGAAAAAACTTTCTCAGATTGGCTGTACCACTTATATACTCGGTGGAGAATATAAGGCCACGACAGAAGCAATTGTTGGAGAAGAGGCTTATATCAGCTTATCCAAGTATAATTTTACGAAAGGCTTCTGGGGAGCAAATGGTGTGAAACGGTTGAACGGATTTAGTACACCGGATTTAAAAGAAGCCATGGTCAAACAAAAATCAATGGAACGATGTAAGGAACGATATGTCCTATGTGATAACAGTAAGTTTTCAAAGATTTCTTCAGTTAATTTTGCAGAATTTTCAAGTGCTAAGATAATTACAGATATGATACGTGATGAGACATATTTAAATTGTAATAATATAATCGAGGCAAGTAAAGAAATGAAAAATAATTAACATAATGAAAACAAAAGAATGCTATTAATGGACACAAATTAATCTTATCCTTACTTATATTTGCCAATGCGTGGCAGAATGGAGTGTATTATGATTTACACAGTAACTTTAAATCCATCCATAGATTACATCGTTTCTGTTAATGATTTTCAAACCGGAAGGGTGAATCGTACAAATAAGGAAATCGTTTTTCCTGGCGGAAAAGGAATCAATGTATCACTCGTATTAAAGAACCTTGGATATGACAGTACTGCATTAGGATTTACAGCTGGTTTTACCGGTGAAGAGCTCAGTAAAAGACTGAAGGAAAAAGGAATAACCGCAGAATTTATTAAAGTGAAAAATGGTCTAACCCGTATTAATGTTAAAATTCGTTCGAAGGAAGAAAGTGAAATTAACGGACAAGGCCCTGTTATAGATATTAGTGAAATCAATTCACTTTATGAGGTGCTGGATATGCTTCAGGATGATGATATTCTGGTGCTTGGCGGAAGTGTTCCTGAGTCGATGTCTTCTTCTATCTATATGGGAATTATGGAGAGACTTTGCAAGAAACGAATTAAAATAATCGTTGATGCAACAAAGGATTTACTTGTGAATGTCTTAAAGTATAAACCTTTTCTAATTAAGCCAAATAATCACGAGCTTAGTGAAATATTTGATTTACAGCTGCAAAGTAAAGAGGAAATCATTATCTATGCGAAAAAGTTAAAAGAAATGGGTGCGCAGAATGTATTGGTCTCCATGGCCGGTGAAGGGGCAATATTGGTGACCGAAGAGGATAAAATATATGTTACAAAAGCCCCGAAGGGTAAAGTTAAGAATTCTGTTGGAGCAGGAGATTCTATGGTGGCCGGATTTATCGCAGGCTATATGGATACGAAGGATTACAAGGAAGCATTTAAAATGGGTGTTTGCACGGGTAGTGCCAGTGCTTTTTCCGAGGAGTTAGCAACCAAGGAAGAAGTTTTAAATATATTGAATACACATCAATTCAATTTATAACAGTGAACTTAAGCTCTTTGCGCAGAGAGTGGGAAGCTGTGGCATGAGAAAAAGAGATGGTTACAGTAATTATGGTGGAAGGTAGCTTGTCATAACGAATATTCAATGAAATATTCGTTCAACAGTATGGAGGCTGAGATTATGAGAATTATTGATTTATTGGATACAAGAAGTATTCAATTAAACGGAAATGCGAAAAATAAACATGAAGTTATTGAGACAATGGTTGACTTGATGACAAAGAGTGGAAAGATTAGTGATATAGAAACATATAAAAAGGGTGTATATGCCAGAGAAGCAGAGGGAACAACTGGAATTGGCGATGGCATTGCTATTCCTCATTGTGTTTCTAATGCAGTCAAAACTCCGGGACTTAGTGCGATGGTGCTTAAAGAAGGTGCTGAATATGAAAGCCTTGATGAACAGCCGGTTAACCTGGTATTTTTAATTGCTGCTCCAAATACCGCAGATAATATACATGTAGATGTACTTAGTAAACTATCGGAAATGTTGATGGACGATCAATTCACAAACGATTTAAAAAATGCAAAAAGTGTTGCGGAGTTTCTTAAAATTATTGATGTTGCTGAAACTTCAAAGGATAAGAAGGTGACTCCAAGCGTTGCGAATGCGACAACTAATGTAAAAATACTTGCTGTTACCGCATGCCCTACGGGTATTGCACATACTTATATGGCTGCAAAGAGTATTGAAAAAAAAGCCGAAGAAATGGGTTGCAGTATTAAGGTAGAGACAAGAGGCTCCGGAGGAGCGAAAAATATTCTTACGAACAAAGAAATCGCTGAGGCAGATTGTATTATTGTTGCTGCTGATACCAATGTACCAATGGAGCGATTTAATGGTAAAAAAGTAATTCAATGTAAGGTTTCTGATGGTATTAGTAAAACAGAAAAACTAATTAGCAGAGCAATGATTGGTGACGCACCTGTATTTAAAAGTAATAATACTTCAGCTGCTCACACGGATGAGGGTAAAGGAAATATTGGACATCGAATCTATAAGCATTTGATGAGTGGTGTCTCCCATATGTTACCTTTTGTTGTTGGCGGTGGTATCTTAATTGCTTTAGCATTTTTAATAGATGGTTTATCAGTTGACATGAACGCTCTTTCTGTAGAGGCAAGATCTAATTTTGGATCAATCACACCTCTTGCAGCAATATTTAAAACTATCGGTGGAACAGCCTTCGGATTTATGTTGCCTATTTTAGCAGGATTTATTGCGATGAGTATTGGTGATCGCCCGGGACTAGCACTTGGATTTGTTGGTGGTGCTATAGCTGCTCAGGGTTCCTCAGGCTTTTTGGGTGCATTAGTAGCTGGTTTTGTCGCTGGTTATACAATTGTATTATTAAGAAAGCTCTTTAGCGGTCTTCCCGAAAATCTGGATGGCTTGAAACCGGTTTTACTCTTTCCACTGATTGGTATATTTATTGTAGGTATTATCATGACTTATATCGTTGAACCTCCGATTGGCGTATTGAATACATTGATGAATCAGGGATTATCAAATATGAATGGTTCAAGTAAAATTTTACTTGGTATTGTTCTTGGTGGAATGATGTCGGTAGACCTTGGTGGTCCGGTAAATAAGGCTGCTTACCTGTTTGGTACAGCATCTATCGCTGCAGGTAATTATGATATTATGGCAGCAGTTATGGTTGGTGGTATGGTTCCTCCATGTTTGGTTGCACTATCTACCATATTATTTAAGAATAAGTTTACAGAGGAAGAGAGAAAATCCGGTCCTACTAACTTTGTAATGGGATTATCCTTTATTTCTGAGGGCGCGATACCTTTCGCAGCAGCAGATCCACTTCGAGTTCTTCCG
>JAQUYQ010000031.1:0-4576 GCA_028691795.1 Herbinix sp. | reverse complement strand
GTTATGAGTTTGGGTGTCAAAAAGGACCATATGGTTACCGTAAAAGCGAATGGCGAGGATGAAGATGAATCAATCGAAGCATTGAGTGCATTTTTTAAAGAGAATTTATAAATAAAAGTAGTAAAAGAAATTATAGAGGATACGAATAAATTAAGTAAAAGAAAGTGCTTGCAGCTGTATTAATCGTGGTTGTGGGCACTTTCTTTTTATGCATTGTTCTTGGTTATTCTGAAAATATTTAGTTTGGCATTAACATGGGTTTATTTAACCATGTTATAGAATATATTTATAATGCAAAACAATATTTGATAAAAAGTCTATGCGACTAAGATTTGTGAAATGAAGTTAATCGTATCGATAATTTTAAATAGAAAGTTGGTTAATAATGAAATCCAAAAAGTTGATATTTGATATCGGTGTAATCGTAATAGCTTTTTTATTATTTACTATATGGTATAACCATTGTGAAAAGGATAAAGCTCTTACGACGTCAACCTTAAACCATTTCTATAAAATATATCTAATAACCATAACAAAGGATAGTCAATATTGGCAATACATCAATGAGGGTGCTACTGATATGGCTGCCGCTCTCGGGGTTACCTATATATGGGAGGTTCCGACTGAGATGACGGTAGCAAAACAAATTGAAGTAATTAATAATGCGGTAAATGATGGTGCAAATGCAATCTTAGTTGCAGCTGATGAACCTAAGAGGATATCGAGCGCTATTGAAGATGCCAAAGCCAGAGGCGTCAAAGTTATTTATGTAGATTCACCTGCATACGAAGAAGCAATTACCACATTATCAACGGATAATTATGCAGCGGGTGTCTTGGCAGGAGAAACCATGTTGGAGGAATTAGGTAAGCTTAGTATTAATGAAGGTGCAATTGGAATAATCAGTGTTGAGAATAAGTTAAATACGGAGCTTCGTGATAATGGTTTTCGAGAAATTATAGAAGCAGATGGAAGATTTAGACTAGTTGATACGGTATATACGAATGGAGAAGTGATTAATGCACAAGCTGCAGCAGAGCGTGTAATTAATGAAAATGAGGATTTGGTAGGTTTGTTTGGGGCCAATCAAGGTACCAGTGAGGGAGTAGGCATGGCAATCAGAGCGGATAATAATCGAATAGTAGGAGTTGGTTTTGACAAGACAGACACAATGTTAATGCTTCTTAAAGAGGGAAGCTTAAAAGCGGTTATGCTTCAAAACCCTTATACTATGGGATATCTTGGCATGGCGGAAGCCATAGCAGCTATAAAAGGTTTTGATACAGGCCCGTCCTATTTAAATACGGGTGTTACTGTGCTGAGAAGCGATCAATAATTATGTAATAATATGGATTGATTTAATATAAAGTTTACTTTGTTATTATAAAGGTAAATGATCTAAACTTTGATTTCCTTTGAAAGTTGGTTGATTATGAAATTAAAAAAGATTATTATCGATGTGCTTGTTATAATATCAGCCTTAGCCATATTTATAATGTGGTATAACAAATTTGAAAATACTGTTATTCCAGCAACAGTATCTCCAGAAAAAAATTATAAGGTTTATTTGATTACTAAAAGTGAAGAATATCAATTCTGGGATTATATGAATCAGGGAGCATCCGATATGTCTAATCTATTAGGTGTAGTAACATATATTTGGGATTATCCTAAAGAGCCTGGTATAGATAAACAAATAGAAACTTTTAATAAAGCGGTTCAGGATGGCGCTGATGTAATTTTGTTTGCCCCACTTAATACAGTTGGGTTTTCCGACCCGATTAAGGAAGCCAAAGAGAAGGGTGTGAAAATAATCTATGTGGATTTGCCAGCAAATGAAGAAGCAATTACAACTTTAGCAACGGATAATTATCAAGCCGGAAAAATAGCGGGAGAAAATATGATTCTGGAGTTAGAACTTTCTGGTAAACATGAAGGTGAAATTGCGATTATAAGCTCAGAACTAAAATCATCTACTACAATGCAACGTGAAATGGGCTTTCGCAAAATAATTGAAACAGATGGTAGATTTACATTATTGGAAACGCAATACGTATCGAGGGATCTTGCGGCTACCCAAGAAGCAACAACGCGCATGATAAATGAACATTCGGATTTGGTAGGTTTATTTGCTACCTATGACGGAGCAAGTGTGGGAATGGGTAATGCAATCAAAGTAGATAATAATAGAATTATTGGAATAGGTTTTGATAAGTCTGATAAAAATCTGGAGTTATTACAGGAAGAAAGTCTGAAAGCAATTATTGCTCAAAATCCTTATACCATGGGATACCTAGGTATGGCGGAAGCCTACGCAGCCTTGAAGGGATACGATACTGGAGCGAAATATTTTGATACAGGTGTTTCTGTATTAAGGAAACGATAAGTATTAAATAATTGTGTGTCTTGCACTTCAAACTCTGAAAACTCAAAACTTAATTGCTTTTACCATAAGAAAAGTATATTGCCTTGCTATTGAATATATTTAGAATATGGATTGATTTAGTATAAAAGTTTACTTTGATATTAAAGAGGTAAATGATCAAAACATAGATTCTCTTTGAAAGTTGGTTGATTATGAAATTAAAAAAGATTATTAGCGATGTGCTTGTTATAATAGCAGCCTTAGCCATATTTATTATGTGGTATAACAAATTTGAAAATACGGTTATACCAGCAACGGTATCTCCAGAAAAAGATTATAAGGTTTATTTGATTACTAAAAATGAGGAATATCAATTCTGGGATTTTATGAATCAGGGAGCATCCGATATGGCTAATCTATTAGGAGAGGTAACATATATTTGGGATTATCCTAAAGAGCCTGGTATAGATAAACAAATAGAAATTCTTAATAAAGCGGTTAAGGATGGCGCTGATGCGATTATATTAGCACCAGCTAATGAAGTTGGGCTTTCCGACCCGATTAAGGAAGTCAAAAAGAAGGGCGTGAAAATAATCTTTGTGGATTGGCCAGCAAATGAGGAAGCAATTACAACTTTGGCAACAGATAATTATGAAGCCGGAAAAATAGCTGGAGAAAATATGATTTTAGAGTTAGAACTTACTGGTAAACAAAAAGGTGAAATTGCGATTATTAATGCAGGACCAACAACATCAACTACAATTCAACGAGAATTAGGATTTCGTAAATCAATTGAAACAGATGGTAGATTTACAATGTTGGAAACGCAAAACGTATTGGTGGATCCAGTGGCTGCACAAGAAGCATCAATGCGTATGATAAAAGAATACCCGGATTTGGTAGGTTTATATGCTACCGATGAAGGAACTAGTGTGGGAATGGGTAATGCAATCAAAGAAGATAATAATAGAATTATTGGAGTAGGTTTTGACAAGTCTGATAAAACTATGATGTTATTACAGGAAGAAAGTTTGAAGGTAATTATTGCTCAAAATCCTTATACAATGGGATACCTTGGTACGGCACAAGCCTTTGCTGCCTTGAAGGGATACGATACGGGGCCTCAATATCTGGATACAGGAGTTTCTGTATTAAGAAAACGATAAGTATTATATAATTATATGTTTTGCACTTCAAACTCTAAAAACTCAGTACTTGATTGCATTTTCTATAAGAAAAGTATATTGCCGTGCTATTGAATATTTAGAATATGGATTGATTTAATATAAAAGTTTACTTCGATTTAAAGAGGTAAATGATCAAAACATTAATTCTCTTTGAAAGTTGGTTGATCATGAAATTAAAAAAGATTATTAGCGATGTGCTTGTTATAATAGCAGCCTTATCCATATTTATTATATGGTATAACAAATTTGAAAATACTGTTATACCAGCAACGGTTTCTCCAGATAAAAATTATAAGGTTTATTTGATTACAAAAAGTGAGGAATATCAATTCTGGGATTATATGAATCAGGGAGCATTCGATATGGCTAATCTATTAGGGGAGGTGACATATATTTGGGATTATCCTAAAGAGCCTGGTATAGATAAACAAATAGAAGTTTTTAATAAAGCGGTTAAGGATGGCGCTGATGCAATTATATTTGCTCCCATTAATGAAGTTGGGTTTTCTGACCTGATTAAGGAAGCCAAAGAGAAGGGCGTGAAAATAATCTTTGTGGATATACCAGAAAATGAGGAAGTAATTACAACTTTAGCAACAGATAATTATAAAGCCGGAAAAATAGCAGGAGAAAATATGATTTTGGAGTTAGAACTTACTGGTAAACAAAAAGGTGAAATTTCAATTATTAACACAAAACCAACAACATCAACTATACTACAACGTGAAATGGGATTTCGTAATATAATTGAAACAGATGGTAGATTTACAATGCTGGAATCGCAATATGAATTGGTGGATCCAGCGGCCTCACAAGAAGCAGCAACGCGTTTGATAAATGAACATACAGATTTAGTGGGTTTATTTGCTACCGATGAAGGAGCTAGTGAAGGAATGGGTAATGCAATCAAAGCAGATCAAAATAGAATTATTGGAGTAGGTTTTGACACGTCTGATCAAAATATGACGATATTACAGGAAGAAAGTTTGAAGGTAATTATTGCTCAAAATCCTTATACAATGGG
>JAQUYQ010000180.1 GCA_028691795.1 Herbinix sp. | reverse complement strand
CAATCGATTCTTTAACAGATGAAATGAAATATTATGATTATTATTATGAAGCTTATGATGCTGTTCTTGGCGGAATGGTCGGCGAATACAGTATAGAAGTTGCCGATGAGACAGCTCCGGGCGGCAAGCGTTGGGAAGAAAAATACGGCTTGAAGGTATTTCTTCCCTTGGCAAAGTATTATCCTTATAGCCATTTTGATGATTTTGGTGTATCCAGAAGTTATGGTTTTCGAAGGAAACATCTTGGTCATGATATGATGGGGCAGGTTGGAACTCCGGTGATCGCAGTTGAATCAGGATATATTGAAGCACTTGGATGGAACCAATATGGAGGTTGGCGAATTGGTATACGAAGCTTTGACGGTAAGCGTTATTATTACTATGCGCACCTTCGTAAGAATTTTCCTTATAATAAATCCTTGAAGGTGGGCAGTATCGTCCAAGCCGGTGATGTAATCGGATATCTTGGAAGAACCGGATACAGCAGCTCAGAGAATGCTAATAACATAACTACACCGCATCTGCATTTCGGTCTTCAATTAATCTTTGATGAATCACAAAAGGAAAGCAATAATGAAATATGGATTGATTGCTATGATTTGATACAATTTTTAAGCCGTAATCGGAGCGAGACTGTTAAAGATCCCGAAACTAAGGAGTACAGCAGAATCTATCAATACACTGACCCTATTGCTGAGCATTATATCAATCATAGCATTTACAAATATGATGATGAGGAATTTAACATCCGTATTTATGAGTAATCTTTTACATAATAGTTAAAATTGTTTCTTAATCTTCTTTCTTTTAATAAGGCAAACAAAGGCAAGTAAAAATGGTATGGCAAATTCGAAAATCAAATTCAAGTTAACAATCACGTTTCGGTATAAAAAATTAAACTCAAATTGAGTACTGCTTACATAATAAGTCATATAAAATACAATCACGGTTAGAGGAACAAACAGTATATTACATTCCTGAATGTTAAAAAGCCATTCAAAGCACCTTATAAGTAATATGGCAAAAATACAGATGGCGATAAAGTCTGATAGCACACAGATTAAGGTTACCAGCACTTCAAAACGCTCAAATATATTAAAGAAGGAAATACTTTTAACCGTAATATAAAATGGAAAGGGCAGGTTCTTCGTCAAACTTGTACCCGAAATTCCAAAAGTGAAAAGAGTAATTATAAATGCAAGCACGGTAAAGGTTATTATTCCAAACCATAGCTTTCTGATTTGCTCCTTAGTCACTGATATTCCGAATTTATCTGCAAAGAATAAGGCAATAATTATATTTCCTCCAACTACAATTACCTGTTTTGAAGCCATCACTGTATTTTTCAGATTTATAGTAGATACCGGAAGCAGATAGTCTGATCGAATTCTTCCGATAGCGCAGATAAACATGATAGCAAACAATATTAATATTGTACCCAGCGTAAGTTCGGAAAATCTAAAAATTGTCTTAACACCACGAATTAAAGCATAAAAAACTAAAATTGCAAGTATAACCATGAAGAAATCCGACCTTGTTTTCGGCATTAAAGTAAACTGCAGAGTCAGGCTGTATATTGTTACTTTTGCAATGATACACAAAAATATCCATAGCATATATAGCAAAATAATTATTTTTGACAGAAACTTACCCAAGGAATGAACCATAATTTCATAAATATTTAGTCCAGGATATGACTTAATTAATAGTATTATGATTGCCGTTAGAGGAACTGTAGCAATGACAGACCATATCGGACTGAGATATCCGCTTCTTCCTGCTTCCTCTGCCAATGTTTCAGGTATTTGTCTTAGCACCGTAGATAATGATATAAACAAATACATAAAGGTAATTTGCCGAAGTGTTACTTCCCTATTCATTTATACCTCACCTCATTTCATATATTTTTCCATAAGCAAAGAAAGGCTGGGT
Organism: Herbinix sp.; assembly: GCA_028691795.1. GTDB lineage: Bacteria > Bacillota > Clostridia > Lachnospirales > Lachnospiraceae > Mobilitalea. Next base: position 2,860 of record JAQUYQ010000180.1, on the reverse strand, counting down.
AAATACGGATTTATCATATAAACCACTCCAAGGGCTATACCCATCATTGAGAGAAGTAAATACAGCACCAGATTCTTCTTTTCTCGGAGCAGCCTATCTCTTTGCTTAATTAAAGTATAGATTATCGTAAATGAAAAAATATAAATCATATTAACACCCGTGCCTTTCAATTTTTGATGACCTACTCAAATACAACAAATTTCACTCCTAGCGTAAAATTATGTTGTCATGAATTGAATAGGCTTCTCTTATTCATAACTTTATTATTTACCCAAAATAAATGATTTTGAAATCTTAGACTTTATCTCATACTCGTAATTAATTTTACTTATCATTTCTGACCAATCACCTTCTATTGTACTCCACTGCGAATAATTCTGATATTCTACCAAACGAGCTAAATTCAGTATATCCAGACCTTTTGATTTAGAGTAATTAACAGCTTTTTCAAGAATAACCTTGATATAATTATTCTGTTCCTCCGTAAGTTTCAAGAGCTCTACCTGCTTGAAAATATCCTTATCTGTGAGAACTTCTTTTACCGATGTTTCAAAATTCAATTTGATGGTAACCGTAATTTCTTTGTCTTTTAAACTAGCTTTAAGCTTTGTTTTAGTGTATGACACTAATAAACTTGCATTATCCTTCAGATATATCGGGTAGCTCCTCATAATATTTTTAATGAAATTAACTCCATCGGAAGTTTGCTGGTCCAGATAATCTTTTAATTTAAATTGATCAAAAACAGTATAACCCTGTATAACATAACCGGATTTGTCTGCAATAAGATATGGAATAAGAACACTAGATAAAGTTTGGTCCATATCATTAAGCATATTAACTACCGTATTGTCATTTCTGGTCACATTCTCCTGCTGCTTTTGTTTAATCGCTTCAAGATCCTCATGAATCGTCTGTTTATTTTCTATTCCGGTATTGATAAAATCCGAGGCACTCATATCTTTAATTACATAAATTAAGCCTTCCATTTTAATTGTTTCATCTCTTGAAAGAAAGTCAAGACTTTCCTTTAAGCCTTGCACAGCGGCTCCTGATCCAATCAAGAAAGAGCCGGCTTGAGCCAGTGAGATTGACTTTTTATTCTTCAGCTTTAAATCTTCTAATGCTTCATATGCAGACTTTCCCTTGCCCTGTGCAACTTTTTCTTCTCCAGAACCTTTCTTCTCAGGGTCAGTGCCTCCTCCTGAACTGTAAAGAGCACTTAAGGTATATTCTCCGTCCGAATAATCAATCCCAAGCACTAGAACCAAGTCTATTTCATCAATTTCTTTTCTGTTAAAATCATGAGTACAACCACACAATAAGATGGGTATTAATAAAAAAATTAGTTTTTTCATAAGCAATAGAATCTCCCTGTCATTTTTGCTTGACACGATTTTCTGGTACGATCTTACCTGTTCGCTTCCTAAAATATTTAATAGGAAATCGGAACAACGTATCCTTATGGTTGCTTTCATCAATATCAACAAAAGGTGACATATAAGCAACTCCGTAGTTATCCATACTACATAAATGTGTTATCAATATGATTAATCCCACTGTCACACCCAAGAAACCACCGATGGATGCTAAAAAAGCAAAAATAAACCTTGTAACCCGGATACCGCTGCTTAAATCCTGATTCGGCACGATAAAACCTGCAATTCCTGCTAAGGATACAATTACAACGACTAAAGGGGATACAATATTAGCTGTTACTGCAGCTTGACCGACTACAATACCCCCCAGAATTGACATTGCAGTTCCTACAGTTTTCGGTAAACGTAAACCTGCTTCGATTAATATTTCAAAGGAAAGCAGTAATCCCATTACCTCTGTTGATGAGGAAAAAGGAACATTCTGCTTCGCTGCCTGTGTTGATAACGCCAGCTGTACCGGTAACAATTGATTCTGGTAAGTTGTTGCAGCAATATAAAATGCCGGCAAAAACAAAGTGACTATCATAGCAAGATAACGGAGGACACGCAATGCTGATCCTACAATAAAATGATTTGCATAATCCTCTGGCGATTGCATCAGCATAACAAGCTGACATGGTAATAAATACACAAAGGGGATGCCGTCAACTACAAGTGCAATCCTTCCATCCGATAGATTAGCAGATATTCTGTCCGGTCTTTGTGTATACATTATTTGCGGAAATAGGCTTTTCTTATTTTCAATTAGATATTCTTCAATAAAAGCTGGTGTTGAAATGTTATCAATATCGATTGCCTGTATTTTGTCGCGTATTTTATTCACTGTATCCATATTGGCAATATTACTGATATAACATAGTGACATATCCGTTTTAGAAACTTTTCCGGCACTAAGGCTTTCAACTACCAGATACTCCGAGCGAATCCTCCTACGGATTAGTGCCGTATTAATGCGCATTACTTCAATAAAGGCATCCTTTGCTCCCTTGATTACACCTTCCTCTGTTGGTTCAGAAATTGATCTTTTTTCAAACATTCTTATATCATAAACGATTGCTTTTTGTTCTCCATCAAACAGAAAAGCAACCATACCGCTTAAGACATATTTTAGGAGCAATTGATAATCTGTTTCCTCTTTCGTAAAGACATGGTATGCACCACCGCTCAGCAGATAATCCATTACGGCTCTCTCTGTCGTAAAATCTTTAATAAATTTATCAGTCGTCAGGGATTGGAGAATCGCTTCATCTGTCAGCTGAGAATTGATTAAACCATCCACGCAAAATATATGAAAGGTAACATTATTCTGATTAATCTTAATCGGCCTTACTAATACATCTCCGCTTTTTGAGAATAACTCTTTAATTGCCTGCGAATTTATAATTTGTTCCATATGATTTCCTGCTTTCTATCTGCATTAA
>JAQUYQ010000179.1:3621-4793 GCA_028691795.1 Herbinix sp. | reverse complement strand
TAACGAATTACCGCGTCTTCTGTTCGATTATTCGGGAATAACGTAATATAGGTTTTACCAGGATTTATCGTTAGTTCCTCTCCTGCTGCATTATAATACCTCATCCAACTGTACGCTTCTTTCTTCTTCCAGGTAATCGGCATCCCTTTACCATTCGTTATATAGAAGCCTGAGCCACTCGCATTTTCCAAATCCATTGTCTGATAACCTTTTTTATCAATATTCCATTCTTTAACGAATTGAATAATAATGTTCTTAAATGCCAATTGTTCCCCTGTTAAGGAATCTACATGGGGTGCACCGAATTGAAAACGGTAATATAGCTTATCGGTTGAATTATAATCAAAGTATGCATTAATATAAGAGGAAAAGTCAAGTGTTACCTTATTTGCTTCAGAGCCGGAAGCCAGATCGGTATCCTCTTCATAAAAAGAAAAGTGAGGCTCATACCCCCCTGGATACTGCGTTTCAAAGCCATTCTTTTCAATTCCTTTTAGAATGCCCTCTACACTGGCAAAGGCATTATGAGGCGCATTGATGGATTTATCACGATAAAATACAACAGAACCACTGCCGGCATTACCATCCATTTCGTCAATCTCTAGCTCTTTTACTTTACTTCTTGCATATTTTGTTGCACCGTAATGAATGTAGATCGCATCATATTCATCTGCGATACTAACAAAATAATGTCTTGCACTTCTGGTAGACCCGATGCGATCACCGGTATAGTTTTCCCCGATTCCAAGTAATCTGGTAATTCCACCTTCTACAATACATTCATAAACAATATCGGCTTGTCCGATTCCCCATTGATTTGAAACAGTTTTAAAATTATTAAACTGAAAAGCGTAGGGACGTTTTAAACCGATTTCATTTGAGACCCAGAGACCGCTAAGATTGCTTCTCATTTGTCCTTCATGACTCTCCTCTGATTGAACCTCTTGATTATCTGTTGTATCCTCTACCGGTTGTAAGGTTACCGTTGTGCTGTCTATCGTATTATTTCCCCCGCTATCAGAATCCGTAGTATTCTTTTTACATCCAAATAGAAACAATACTGTGATTGCAATAAGGATATAATAAGTTCTTTTCTTAATTCCCAATCTGTTCCCCTCCCAGGCCATTTTATTATTATAAGTGAAATATGTCTTTTGTGTATTATGTCTTTT
>JAQUYQ010000179.1:0-3521 GCA_028691795.1 Herbinix sp. | reverse complement strand
TCACTTTATGCTTGCATGATTTTTGAAAATATTATCAAGCTTTACCTAAGAATCTGCAATTTCTCTAATACATTGTTTTGCTTTTCTTCCATAATTATTCTTTCATTCTCTTCCATATGGTCATATCCAAATAAATGAAACATGCTGTGAGCTGTAAGAAATGAAATCTCACGTTCCAAGGAGTGTCCGTATTCCTTCGCTTGAAGCTTTGCTCTGTCCACCGATATCACAATGTCCCCCAGTAATAATTCTCCCGTCTCCGGATGGAAGCTATCAGCAACATTCTCCTCTAATCCCTCGAAATCACCCGGATTCTCATATTCAATCGTAGGAAATGATAATACATCCGTTGGTTTATCAATTCCTCGGTATTCCTGGTTGATTTCTTTAATCTGGTCATCGTCGGTAAATAGCATGCTTACCTCTGATTCATAGGGGCACTCCACATAATCAATACATGCCTCCACAACACGCTTTAGTAATGCTTCATAATCAAATTCCAATTGTTCTGCTGCTTCATATTCAAAATTAATCGTCATTCTTATTCCCATGCCTTTCAATATTTGATGACCTACTCAAAAAATGAATAGGCCCAAACAATATAAAAGCACGCTTCGCGAACTTTCTATTGTCATGAATAAGTAAGATTGAAATGATTTTCTTTCAACCTTTCTATCTTTCTTTAACTTGTCCCATAATACCTTAGTACAATAAATTTATTTAATAAAGGACAAAATCTATTCATTACATTTACTCTGATTTTGTTTTATTAAATTCCGACTGATAAAATTCCTTCAATTTTTTATAGTCAATCAAAGAGAGACCAGAGGCATCAAAGGTTCCCTTATCTAATCTCATTTGAAAAATATTTTCAATAATTTTGTTTGTCGTATATTTATGATCTTCTGTCTTCTCTATGTATTCAATGGTAGAAGCAACATTATCCGAGAGCATAACAATTGCAGCTTCCACTGAACTTGGCTTTTCATATTTAATATTATGCTCCCTAAGAATTGCCTTAAGCTCCTTAGGAAATGAATAATCCTCTGCCAACTTCAGGCTCTCCTCAATATAATTCTTACCATTTATTTTACCAATCTCATGATATAGTCCACCGGCTTTGGCAAGTAACTCATTCGCTCCAATTTCCATTGCAGCCAGGTAAGATAAGTCTCCAATATGAACTGCATGCAAATATAAGATTTCCGAGTATTGTTTGAGTTCTCTAATCAGTTGATTATCCATATCACAGAGAACTTCAAAACTTGTCTTTGTCTCAACACTATGAGGCAAATCATCCCTTTCCAAATCGGATGTTAATGCACTTTCTTGTATAGATAAGACTATCTTGTCTTTCTCTAATAAGTTATGCTTGGCCTTCTGATTATCTTTCTCTTCCATTGAACTGTGAATACTGTCTGAAGAATTATCTTCCTCATTCGAGGTGATACAGATTTCAGCATGACTTTCAGAGGAATCTTTTGTAATTGCCTTATTTATAAAGTTCTGATATGGGATAGAAATGAAAAAGGCGGTAATAAGAACCGCTAAGATACTAAATAAGGAATATACATAATTATAATTTGTAGCTCTTTCAAAAACAAAGTTATTAATTGCAAAAGCTAAGGTAATATTGCTAGATAGAATTATAATGACAGCATAAATAACGGTAACTTTATTTTTCAAAGCACCTGCTAATAAACTCATCAGTAAACAAATAACTAAAATTTGTATCACATTTTCAGGGTGCAGGTTTAACATAATTCCCATGATAAACGTAAGATTAAAATTTAATAATAAACCCAATTTATTATCTAATAGCATGGCAACAAGTAATCCACCAATCATCCAAAGGCTGTAAACCGTTGGTTCCGGCACAAGGAGCAGTAAGCAGATAGAACCAAGATAACCCAGGATAATGATGGTCTTCGCCAACGTCTTATCAAGAATGTTATCCGCATTTAATCGTATATAAAAAGATACGGTTCCCGTTAAAACGATCGTTATAATACCAATTTTAGCAATATCGATGCCTGCTGTGTTATGAAATATGCTTGGCAATATTGCAACAATCATTGATAATACCGGTAACAATGAAATTGATACAGGATATTTCACTTTTTTATTTTTATTCATTATGATTGCAGATATCATCTTTTTAAAAGATGTTCCTCGGCTTATGCTGCTATTATCTGTTTTCATCTCGATTTCCCCTGATCTTTTCGGATTTATAATGAAGCTTTCTTGCCGTTTTATGCTTACTTTGATCGGATGTTTTATTCTCAAATCGTTTTAATTTTTCTTCATAAGCATCATAAGCTTTTACAATCCTTTGAACTAACGGATGTCTTACAACGTCTTGGCTGGTCAGATATGAAAAGCCAATATCTTCAATTTTATTAAGTACCTTAATTGCAACATCGAGACCTGATTTTGTTCCGATTGGTAAATCCTTCTGCGTTAAGTCACCAGTAATAACAACTTTAGAACCAAAACCAATTCTGGTAAGGAACATTTTCATCTGAGCCGGAGTCGTATTCTGTGCTTCATCCAAAATAATAAAGGCATTCTCTAGTGTCCTACCTCTCATATATGCTAACGGTGCTACTTCAATCAAACCTTTTTCAGAATTTTTTAAATAAGCTTCCGGACCCATAATCTGATTCAATGCGTCATATAATGGCCGCAGATAAGGGTCAACCTTACTTTGTAAATCTCCCGGTAAAAAGCCCAGTTTTTCACCGGCTTCAATTGCTGGACGAGTTAAAATAATTTTGCTTACCTCATCATTTTTGAAAGCCGTAATACCCATTGCCATTGCAAGGTAGGTTTTTCCGGTTCCGGCAGGACCAACTCCAAATACAATCATTTTCTTACGAATTAAGTCTACATATGTCTTTTGTCCAATTGTCTTTGGCTTGATCGGTTTTCCGCTTATTGTATGACAAATCAAATCCTTATCAATTTCAACGATTTCTCTTTCTTTATCCTCATAACAAAGTGAAATTGCATAGTTAACATTCTGCTCGGTAATCTGGTTTCCTCGTTTGGAAAGCTCCAACAGCTGGATAAATACGCTTTTTGCCTTTGTTACATTATTATCAGCTCCAACAACTTTTATTTCACCATTTCTTGCTATAATTGTAACATTAAAGGCACGTTCGATTATTTTAGCATAAGCATCGAAGTGGCCAAATACATTTTTTTCATGTTCTGCAGGTATATCAATTATTGTCTCCATTATGCTCATCCGTCTGCTCGATCCTCCACTCATTTTCCTGTATCGTTTTATATTCCCAAGCTGGTTCTTCTACTAGTATTCTGCCCTGAGCAATACAGGTATTATTCTCTATCTTTATCTCAACATTATTATCTGTCACTAAAACATCATTCTGGATTAAACAATCTAAATATCTTATTAGCCTGGAATTTGCAATTGCAATTGCCTCTTCCTCTGTATAAGTTTTTCTCTCTTCTGCATATTCTCTTGTCTTAATGGTTCCATACCCAAGCGGAAGATA
>JAQUYQ010000178.1 GCA_028691795.1 Herbinix sp. | reverse complement strand
ATTTGAATGAGGAGTTTGCGTGGGATAATATCAAAGGCAAAACTGTTATTGGTGGCAGAGCAGGTGGTATGCCAGAGATGGTATTTGAGTACATTTTAAAGAAAAATGGAATTGATCCGAAAACGGACTTAACCATAATTCAGAATATTGATTTTGGTTTAACCTCACAGGCTTTTTCCTCAGGTCAGGGAGATTATACCATTGAATTTGAACCTGCTGCAACTGCTTTGGAATTAGTAGGGGCAGGAAAGGTTGTTGCATCCTTAGGTGTTGAGAGCGGTAAAGTTCCTTATACTGCATTCTCAGCAAAGAAGAGTTATATTGAGAAGAATCCTGAGATTATACAGAGCTTCACGAATGCGATTCAAAAAGGGCTTGACTATGTATCGACACATACACCGGAGGAGATTGCTAAAGTAATTCAGCCGCAGTTTGCTGAGACGGACAGCGATACACTGGTTAAAATAGTGACTAGATATTATGATCAGAATACCTGGAAGGAAAATCTGGTATTTGAAGAAGAGAGTCTTAATCTACTGCAGGATATTTTAAGTGAAGCAGGGGAATTAACAGCCCGTGCACCTTATCAGGATGTCATTACTACAGAGTATGCCACGAAAGCTGCTGAAAAATAAGAAATATTAATACTAATAAATTTTGAAATTATTCTTAACAAGTGAATTGTATTGACCTTCATCTTAATAAAATAATAAAACGATAAATAAAATGTTTAATCAAAATGGCTGCCACTTATGTGACAGCCATTTTGGTAATTCTTTATGCTTCGGAAGAATCTGAGGAACCATCGTCTCCAGCGGTATCTTCTGCGTCATCTTCATAATCATCAAAATCATCTTCAAAATCCTCAAGATAATCTGGATTCATATACCTATATACGGCATAAGCAATTCCTGCAATAGCAGCAACAGCTCCAATAATTGCAAGTACACACATAATGGTATGTCTTCTTTCTTCGGCCGGATCTTTTCTGTGAATTAATTCACCTAATTTAATCGCATCTAAAAGTTCATCAATTTTATTTCCCATGATAACACTTCCCTTCTTTATTTTCTCTTGATAAGTGAACTGATTAACGATTCACTTTTTATTTTAACAAGATAAGTGCTTTTTAATTCATCTTGTAACAAAACAAGTGAATTGTTTTTATTTTGACAAGTGAATTCATGATGAATAAATTTGAATTATAATTCAATAGGCTAATTCATCTTGCATCAATACCAATTCATCTTGCTATTAATATATCAAATATATTATAACACAATACGTGCTTTTTTACTATAATATTTGGAATTTATAAAATTTTAATCAATTTTCTTTAAGTTTGCGAAAGTTGAAAGAAGTTTTTTAATACCAAAGTTAGGAAAATCAACCGTCACTTCATAATCCTTACCACCCATGGTTAGATCAGTTACGATTCCTACGCCAAATTTGATGTGCTTCACTGTATCACCTACACCGTAATCCAAGGAACCCATTTTACTACCCTCAAATTGCTTTGTTGAAGGAGTAATAAATGGTTTATAGGAAGCCTGGGATTGCAGATAGATTCCTGATTTTGGCTTATCAAAATTTAAATTATCTTCAAAGCGATGGTTATAATTTTTCCCTTTATTTGATGAAACATTATCGTCTGGAAAGGTAAACTGAGATTTCTTTGGGCCTGGGGTAATCATTTTAAGCAGATACCTAGGTATTTCATGAATAAATCGGGAGGGCTTATTATATTGGGTCTCGCCGCGAAGCATACGCTGCTTGGCTGCGGTGAGGGAAAGCCTCTTCATTGCTCTGGTGAAGCCAACATAGCACAGACGACGTTCCTCTTCAATTTCCTCGTTTGGATTATCTGAAAATAATGACATATATCCCGGAAATACGCCTTCCTCCATACCACATAAGTATACATAAGGAAATTCCAATCCCTTTGCACTGTGGAGGGTCATTAACACTATATTATCCGAAGCCTCTTCCAGATTATCGATATCTGCTACTAGAGCAACCTCCTCTAAGAAACCGCTTAAGGTCGCTGGTTCCAAGGAATTCTCTTCATAAGTTACCAGCTTGTTTACCAATTCATTAATATTACTGATGCGATCTTCTGACTCCTGTGCACCTTCTGCCTCCAGCTCACGTAAATATCCGGTTGCATCCAGAATATCATCGATTATCTCATGAAGAGCGTAACCCTCCTGATGTATTCTTGATTTTAGACCTTCAATTAAACTGATAAAGGGAGTAAGCTTGGAAGCTGTCCGCTCAAGGCCTGGGATATACTGTGCGCGAGTCAGCGCTTCATAAAAACTAATCTCATTGGTAATAGCATAATCATTAACCTTATCTACTGTTGTAAGTCCGATTCCACGTCTTGGAACATTGATAATACGTTTAACGGCTATATTATCAAGACCATTGTCAATTGTTTTTAAATAAGCGAGAATATCTTTTATTTCCTTACGTGCATAGAAGTTAGTGCCGCCAATTATCTTATACGGAATGTTCTTTTGCACCAATTTTTCTTCAAATAAACGTGATTGAGCGTTAGTGCGATATAAAATGGCAAAATCATTATAACAGGCATCCCCATTTTCCACAGTGCTTTTGATCTCCGTGGTGATATTATCCACCTCTTCAAAATCATTGTTGAATTGGATGAAGCTTACCGGCTCGCCTTCCTCATTTTCCGTCCATAAGGATTTATCCTTGCGGCCTTTATTATTACAAATTACTTCATTGGCAGCATTCAAGATATTCTTAGTGGAACGGTAATTCTGCTCTAACTTAATTACATTCGTATTCGGAAATGCCATCTCAAAATTTAGTATATTATAAATATTGGCACCACGGAATTTGTAAATAGACTGGTCATCGTCGCCAACAACACACAGGTTATATTCCCGTTCACCGTAAAGATTGATCCCAGAAGCCAATAGATGAATTAGACGAAATTGCACCGTATTCGTATCCTGATACTCATCCACCATGATATAACGGAAGCGGTTCTGGTAATAGCTTAAAGCTTCCGAATTCGATAGGAACAACTCAACGGTTTTCACGATTAAATCGTCAAAATCCATCGCATTACAGGATTTCAGACGTTTCTGGTATTCCGAATATGCCTGTGCGTATTTTTTCTGCTGCTGATTACCATGTGCATTCATTGCAAATTCATCGGGTGAAATCAGCTCATCCTTGGCCTTGGAAATCACGGATAGTATACTCCGTTCGTTTGTTTTCTTAGTATCTATATTCAAGTATTTACAAATCTCACGCATTAATGTTTTCTGATCGTCAGAATCATAAATCGTAAAGCTTCTTGTATAGCCAATAGTATCCGCATACCTTCTTAATATACGGACACAGGTAGAGTGGAAGGTACTGACCCAGATATTTTCCGAGCCATAGCCAACAATTTTATCTACCCTTTCCCTCATTTCTCTCGCTGCTTTATTCGTGAAGGTAATTGCAAGAATGTTATATGGATTAACATCCCGTTCTTCAATAAGATAAGCGATACGATGGGTAAGAACACGGGTTTTACCTGATCCGGCTCCAGCTAGAAGTAGAAGGGGACCTTTGTCATGGAATACCGCTCGTTGTTGTTCGGGATTTAAAGTGTCATATATACTCATTATTTATTTACCTACCTGTCCTATGTAATCTTTATAAGGCAATCTGCCATATGTCATCATATGCTCCTGCCTGTATATCTCTTAATAGCTTAATGCAGTATTTCTTTTGGTTTGAAGGTTAGTTTCTCCAAACCTGCCTATAACAATCCTATCATTGCTTGATTATTGTATAGATATGGACTGCCTTACCACAAACATATGTTTATTATAGCATGGTGGGGGAGGAGATTCAATCTTATATTAGGGTAATGAATATTATTGGCATTTCTGTCAGAATCCACTCTAAAATGATACAGCCAAAGTAATGCATGTATTTATTTTTGCTTTGACATCTAGTAACTGATACTATATAATGTAACCGAGGTGATTAGATTGGATATGACGAAAGAAGAGTATATCAGGGGGATGATTGATAGTTTAAAGGATGTCAAATATATCATGCCGGATGATATACCTAATATTGATTTATATATGGATCAGGTAACAACGTTTATGGACAAGCATTTAAAATCCTCCAAACGTTATAGCGAAGATAAACTCCTGACCAAAACAATGATTAATAACTACACGAAAAATGAATTATTACCTCCGCCAAGTAAGAAGAAGTATACAAAGGAGCATATGTTCCTTTTGATATTTATTTATTATTTTAAGAATATTCTTTCTATTAATGATATACAAAGTATTTTTAACCCATTAACAGAAAAGTATTACGGAGATGGATCCAGAGTGAAGCTGGAGGATATTTATGAAGAGGTTTTCCGTTTGGAGAAGGAACAGACCGACGCGCTAACCAAGGATATGATCCGAAAGATGGCAAAGGCAAAGGAATCATTTACAGATATTACGAATCAGGAGGATCATGATTTCCTTACCACCTTCTCTTTCATCTGTATGTTGTGCTTTGATGTATACATGAGAAAGCATATGATAGAGAAAATGATAGATGACGCCTTAATGGGAGACGGTTTTAGTAAGACAAAAGAAGCAAATAAAAAAGCGGAACCTAAGAGAGAAAATCAAAAAACAGGAAATAAAACCGATAAGAAAACTGTTAAGAAAACTGTTAAGAAAGCCGATAGTAAACCCGTTGTAAAAACGGAAGCGAAAAAGAAGAACGTTTAAAATATACAATTGAAGTTTTTTGAATAGAATATTATAGAAAATATTAAAGGGCTTTTGTAAATCATAATAAATTTATGCTTTACAAAAGCCCTCTGATAATTTAAGAAATA
>JAQUYQ010000030.1:18045-23682 GCA_028691795.1 Herbinix sp. | reverse complement strand
TATGAAAAAACTGTTTGTATTAACGCTGAGTGCTATATTACTGGCAGCCTCAGTTCCATCACAAAGTTATGCAGCTTCCAAGGATACAATGTCTGTTTCAACAACGGCATCCTCCAATATAATAAAGGGTGATACTGCAGGAAATACATCGGAGCCTACGGATAAGCTATTAGAAAGTGCGATTACTGCGGTAAAGAAGGTTATAACAATTCCTGAGAGTTATTCGGAATTTAATTATTATTTCAATACGATGATTTCCTATGCCGATTCTTATTGGAATTTAACTTGGAATAATCCAAAGACCTACTCTGTTATTATGGTAAGCTGTGATTTGGATAATCATATTACTAGTTATTATAAATATGATAACAGTAATAAGAATACGGGAATAGCGAAATATTTGAAAAGTGAACTAAAAACTACTGCAGATGATTTTGTCAAAAAGATTGCTCCGGAAGTATCAACAGCCTTAGACTTTATCGATGCAGATTACGATGGGATTTATAATGGTAACTACATCTATAATTATCAAAGAATAAATAATGGTGTAGCGTTTCCTGATAATAATGTTAGCGTATCTGTTAACAGTGTGACGGGAGAAGTTTCCTCTGCTTATATAAGCTGGCTTTATGATAGTAAGGTACCATCCGCAAATACTAAGATTACCAAGGAAGCTGCTGCTAAGTTAATTAAGGATAATATGAAGATGAAACTGGTATATCATACGGATTATTATAATTATTATAGTGATACCAGCGCTACATCAAAGAAAGCATTTTTGGTATATGAACCTACGTTGGATTATATCTCGGTAGATGCAAAGAGCGGTGAGGTATATACGACGAGAAATGAATGGATCGATACCAGATACAGTAAAACAGAAGAGGCACAAGCTTTGATGAGCTCCTATGATAAGGCATCTTCTGCAAATATTTTGACGGAGGAAGAAACAGCAAAAATAGAAGAACTGAAAGATTTAATAACGAAATCGGAAGCGATCAAAAAGATTACCGGAAATAAATATTTATATTTAGATAAGAATTTGACATCCTATGATGCAACACTTCAGAAGAGTTACGATGCAAGCTCGACCTCCTCTTATGTGTGGAATGTCACTCTCAGTGACCCCAGAGAGGTTAATTATGAGACAGATACGGATTATTACAGAGCCTATGCATATGCTTCTGTAGATGCTAAGACCGGTAAAATATTAAACTTTTACTCCAGCTTAAAGAGTAATTATGATGAGATTAATCAAAAATGGAATTCCGTAAAAATTAAATATGATAAAGCGGAGGGAAGAACCACTCTGGAGAAATTCCTGAAAACACAGGTAGAGGATCGCTTTAATAATTCGGTACTGGCAACAACAAGTGATGATTATATTGCCTACTACAAGGAAAAAAATCCTGTATACGGTGGATACAGCTATCAATATAACCGAGTAAATGAAGGCATTGAATATCCAAATAACTATATTTATGGTTCTGTTGATGGTGTCACAGGTAAAATATATTCTTTTGGCTCATATTGGGAAAGTAATATAACTTTTGAATCAGCCAAAGGCGTTATATCTGCTGATAAAGCAATGGAATATTACCTTAGTAAAGATGGATTTGACTTAAAATACGAAATTAATACAATTAACAAATACGATTCCACCGATGTAAATATTGCAGACTATTATGATATTAGTGATGCTAGTAGTGTTGAGTATGAAATTAGATTGGTTTATCGCCAGGATATTACACCCAATTATATTTCACCATTTACCGGAGAGCAGCTAAACTACAATGGAGAGGTATATAGTGAAACAGTTTCTTATTCTTATAAAGATATTGATAACTCTGCAAAGAATAAGAATATTCTGTTACTGGCAGATATGAATATTGGTTTTGAGGGTGATAACTTTTTGCCTGATCAATATATCACAGTTAGTGAAATAAATGATATCCTCTCCAACATTGGTTATTATTCCGAAACGACGGACACCGATAAAAATGAAACACCGATTACTAAAGAACAACTGGCACAAGTATTTATAGTAAAATTGGGACTGGAGAAAATCTCTAAATTACAAAAAATCTATGATACCGGTTATAGTGATGATAATCTTATTAATGACCAATACATTGGCGCGGTTGCACTTGCTAAAGGGCTTAACATCATGGGACCGGATGCTAACAATGACTTTAAGCCAAAGGATAAGGTAACCAGATATGATGCGGTTAACATGATTATGAACTTTGTTGAAGCCCAACAGAATGGGATTTATTAAGTAGAATTTAATGAAGCAGAATTTAAGCAATAAAGAGTAAAGAAAAACAAATTTCCAAAATGGCTTAACAAGGTGGAACTGCTGCAAAGCATTATAAATACTTTGCAGCAGTTCCATCATTTTTTTAGTAATACGACTTATGATACCCGAATCATATTAAAAAAAGCCTAGAAATGTGGGTTTACATTTCTGGGCTTCTATGAATTCTACTTGATTAAATTATGCGATATTATTGATAGCCTTGGTTAAACGGGATACTTTTCTTGCAGCTGTGTTCTTGTGGTAGATACCTTTAGAACAAGCCTTATTGATCTCGGATACAGCTACAACTAAGTTAGTTTTAGCAAGATCTTTGTCGCCTGTAGCAACAGCAGCATCAACTTTTTTAATAACCGTCTTTACCTTGGACTTAATTTGCTTATTTCTAATAGCTTTAGTCTCGTTAACTAAAATTCTTTTTTTAGCAGATTTAATGTTAGCCAATTCGTACACCTCCAAATATAAAATTAATTCAACCACTATAACAAGGACATCAAATTGAGAGTGAGATGTTTACCTGTTTTTTTGGGTTGTTCGAATACTTTGTTTCATTAAATCCGGACACGGACGTTCTAACTGAAACATACTATTATATAGTAGTCGATTGGTTTTGTTCTGTCAATACATATTTTGAAAAACTTTGCAGAAAATAATCTAAAATAATATGTCATGGAGGTAATACGAAGTGAACAATAAAATTAGGACAGACTTAGCTTTAGAAGTAAGAGAAAGTTTTCCGGAGGATGATGTTGAAATTAAAGGGGTCATTTTGACGGAGGATTATGATGAAGAGAATAAAATTAGGGTATCAACGGTTGTAATTAAGGATGAAAAAGGAGCAAAAGCGATGCAAAAGCCGATTGGAACCTATATTACCATAGAAGCTCCGGATATCAATAAATTAGATGAAAATTACAATAGGCCAGTATCGGATGAAATAGCAAAGCAATTAAGAAAGCTCGCAGGTGACTTGAAAAGAGAGGAAATCCTGGTTGTTGGTCTGGGAAATCGGGAAGTTACACCGGATGCCTTAGGCCCTCAGGTGGTAGATAATCTGTTTATTACCCGTCATTTAATCAAGGAGTATGGGGATGATTTTAAGCAGAAGCATCATCTTGGAAGTGTAAGCGCAATTTCACCAGGAGTTATGGCTCAGACCGGAATGGAAACGGTTGAAATTATTAAAGGTATTATAGAAGAAACGAAACCAAAGCTTCTAATAGTAATTGATGCATTAGCCTCTAGAAGTGTAAGTCGTGTCAATACTACTGTGCAACTTACGGATACGGGGATTAGTCCAGGTTCAGGAATTGGAAACAATCGTAAAGCTATAAATGAGGAAAGCCTGGGAACCAAGGTTATTGCACTTGGAGTACCGACGGTTGTTGATGCGGCAACTATTGTTGCAGATACTCTGACCACATATATGGAAAAAAGCGGTTTTGGAGAAGAGGATATTGATAAATTCATTTCTGAGGTAAGGGAACAACAAATTGAAAATATGTTTGTTACACCTAAAAATATCGATGAGTCAGTAAAACGAATCAGTTATACTGTATCAGAAGCATTAAACTCATGTTTTGCTCAGGCGGTATAAAGTATACATCAAAAGAACGAAGGTCCTTAAAATGTTAGATATCAATCATAATTAATGATAAAATTTATATAAAAAGCAGGTGTAATAAGTCGGATAAAGGCTATCATGGTGAATAGAAATACCCCCATTCTCATGTGGTCTATATCTGATTAATTACACCTTGATCATTATGGATAGAATTAAAAAAATTTTTTGATAACCGCTTTTCCCGTGATAGAAAGAGGCTTTGGCGACTTTGTGAGATACTCACACTGCATTGAGGGGTAATAAAAACAAGCCTACTGAATATAATAAATTAGGCAAAGTGATTATGCCTATATGTTAATCATGGAGGCAGTAATGAAAAAAAATAGAATAAAATTGAGAAGAAGAATATATCCGACCATTTGGTCCGGCATTATTGTATTTTCCATATACCTTTTGATACGTTTTGCTACTCTATCCTTTTCCGATAATATGGGCCAAGCTGATTTGAGCTTGAAAGATGCAGTGTTTTCTAGCTTATGCTGTAAAGTAATGGAGAAAGGATCTTCCCTAGTCAGCTATACAGCAGACGAGGAAGAGCAATATGAATTCCCGGTAAGTCTGGTTGCAGATGATTTTGCCCTACAGAAGTTTGTTCATTCTTCTACTGTGCTGACGGCAAATGCGCAGGAGTATTCCTCATTACCTGGAAATAACGCTACAGTGATAGAAGAGGAGGATACAGTACAGACCATTAATTCAGGTGAAGACCAAAACAGTATGGATTTTTATGAAATTACGAAAGGTAATCTCAGTGAGGAGTATATACTGACAAACGGTGCAATATATAATAGCAATATGGCATCGCTTGTACAGACCCAAACAGATGGAAATACCAATCAATTACAGCTTGGATATAGTGAAGGCGA
This sequence comes from Herbinix sp., assembly GCA_028691795.1. Classification (GTDB taxonomy): domain Bacteria; phylum Bacillota; class Clostridia; order Lachnospirales; family Lachnospiraceae; genus Mobilitalea. The sequence continues at coordinate 18,875 of JAQUYQ010000030.1, read as the reverse complement.
TGTCTATTATGAAGAAACGGAAGACAGTGCCGCCTCAGAAGCCGGTTCCTCTGTAGAAACAATGAATATGGATGACGTGGTGGAATATACGCTAGATCAGTTAAAGGATACTAATTTTCTGGTTCGAAATTTTTATATTGTAGATTCCTCTACAAAGGTTACGGAGAAATTATTTGATGCGGAGAAACTTCTTGATAAAGATATGACTTTAAAACAGGAAAATGATGCTCCACAGATATTAATTTACCACACCCATTCCCAGGAGGGCTATAAAGACAGTAGGCCAAATAATTCGGAAGATACGGTAGTTGGAGTTGGAAACGATTTGACTGAAATATTAGAAGAGGATTATGATTATAATGTAATTCATGATACCACGACGTATGACATTGTTAATGGTGCACTTAACCGAAATATAGCTTATAATAAAGCAGAGAAGGGTTTGGATAAAATATTAAAAGATAACCCTACGATAGAGGTTGTAATTGATTTACATAGAGACTCCGGTGAGGCAAAAAATATTATTATCGATGGGAAAGAAACTGCGAAAATAATGTTGTTTAACGGCTTAAGCAGAGATCAGAGTGGTCCTATTACATATCTGGATAATCCGAATTTACAGGATAATCTGGCATTTAGTCTACAGCTGCAACTAAAATCTCGTGAATTGTATCCGGGATTATTTATTAAAAATTATCTCAAAAGTTATCGATATAATATGCATGTAAGACCGAAATGTTTATTAGTGGAACTTGGAACACAAAATAACACGGTGGAGTCAGCTAAAAATGCTATGGTACCGTTTGCTAAAATACTTGATCAAATATTGC
>JAQUYQ010000030.1:0-17945 GCA_028691795.1 Herbinix sp. | reverse complement strand
CGCATTATCTTGCCACCAAGATATCGATGTGTTATAATCATACAGATAAAATGCATTGTCTGATACTCAGGAGGATTAAAATGGCCTTAGACCAAAGTAAAATAAGAAATTTTTGTATTATAGCGCATATAGATCATGGTAAATCAACTCTCGCGGATCGTATTATTGAGATGACAGGATTACTCACCAGCCGAGAAATGCAGGCTCAGGTACTTGATAATATGGATTTAGAGAGAGAAAGAGGAATTACCATAAAAGCCCAGACGATACGTACCGTATACAAGGCGAAGAATGGGGAAGAATATATTTTTAATCTGATTGATACACCCGGACATGTAGACTTTAATTATGAGGTGTCTAGAAGTCTTGCTGCCTGTGAGGGAGCGATACTTGTTGTAGATGCAGCCCAGGGTATTGAAGCCCAAACATTGGCAAATGTATATCTGGCACTTGATCATAATCTGGATATTATACCGGTTATTAATAAAATCGATCTGCCCAGCGCCGATCCACAACGAGTAATAGCCGAAATAGAAGATGTCATTGGTCTCGAAGCACAGGATGCTCCACTAGTTTCAGCAAAGGTGGGTACCAATGTTGATCAGGTTTTAGAGCAAATAGTTACAAAGCTTCCTGCACCGAAGGGGGATCCTGACGCCCCACTGCAGGCACTAATTTTTGATTCGATTTATGATTCCTATAAAGGGGTAATTGTTTTCTGTAGAATCAAAGAAGGAACAATTCGAAAAGGCACAGAACTCCGTATGATGGCAACCGGAGCAACTGCAGAAGTAGTAGAACTTGGAATCTTTGGTCCAGGACAATTTATTCCTACAGAGGAGCTATCAGCAGGTATGGTAGGTTACATTACAGCAAGCCTTAAGAATGTTAAGGATACCAGAGTTGGTGATACCGTGACGGATAACAAACGTCCTTGTGCTGAACCGCTACCCGGATATAAGAAGGTTCATCCTATGGTTTATTGTGGTATGTATCCGGCAGATGGTTCAAAATATCAAGACCTTCGAGATGCACTTGAAAAGCTTCAGTTAAATGATGCTGCTCTTCAATTTGAACCGGAAACTTCGATTGCATTAGGCTTTGGTTACCGATGTGGTTTTCTTGGATTATTGCATTTGGAAATCATTCAGGAAAGATTAGAGAGAGAATATAATCTGGATTTAATAACGACAGCACCAAGCGTTATCTATAAAGTTCATAAATCGGATGGACAAGTACTAGAGATTACAAATCCAACCAATTTACCGGATCCGTCTGAAATTGATTTCCTCGAGGAGCCGATGGTATCCGCAGAAATTATGGTAACGACTGATTATGTCGGGTCCATCATGAGTCTGTGCCAGGAACGCCGCGGTATCTATCTTGGCATGGAATATATGGAGACAACGAGAGCATTATTAAAATACGAATTGCCGTTAAATGAGATAATCTATGACTTTTTTGATGCGCTAAAATCAAGATCCAAAGGATATGCTTCCTTTGACTATGAGTTAAAGGGTTATGTACAAGCGGAATTGGTTAAACTGGATATCCTGATTAATAAAGAAGAAGTCGATGCTTTAACCTTCATTGTTCATGCAGAAAGTGCTTATGAGCGCGGAAGAAAAATGTGTGAAAAGCTGAAGGATGAAATCCCAAGACAGCTGTTTGAGATACCAATTCAAGCTGCAATCGGCAGCAAGGTTATTGCCAGGGAGACGGTGAAAGCGATGCGTAAGGATGTCCTTGCAAAATGCTATGGCGGTGATATCACACGTAAGAAGAAGCTGCTTGAGAAGCAAAAAGAAGGTAAGAAGAGAATGCGCCAGGTTGGTAATGTAGAAATACCACAGAAGGCATTTATGAGTGTTTTAAAGTTGGATGAAGATTAAAAATTTGAGTTACTAAAATGACGGATAGGAATAACGGATAGAAATGATGGTTAGAAATTATGAAAATAGATAACGCATTTAATAGTAAAACATATCGGGATCTCGGATTGTATATCCACATCCCTTTCTGTGCCAAAAAATGTGATTACTGTGACTTTCTATCCGCTCCTGCTTCACAGGAAACGATAAACGAATACTTTGATGCAATGCTCACTGAGATAGAATCCTACAGTACAAGTCTTAAAGATTATATAGTTCCTACAATATTTTTTGGAGGCGGAACTCCCTCCCTCGTGGATGCTGTTTATATAGAAAGAATGATGAAAGCTATCAACCAAATCTTTCGTATTGATAACCGGCGACTGGAAGCGACGATTGAAATAAACCCCGGTACAGTAACCGAGGATAAACTACAAACCTATAAAAGAATTGGCATAAACCGTTTGAGTTTTGGATTGCAATCAGCAAATAATGAGGAATTATCAATACTTGGCAGAATTCATACCTATGAAAAGTTCGAAAAAAATTATTTTCTGGCCCGACAATTGGGCTTTCAGAATATTAATATCGACTTAATGTCGGCTTTACCCGGACAAACCGTACAAACCTGGGAAAACACATTAAATAAAATAGTTGGGTTGAAACCGGAGCATATTTCTGCTTATAGTTTAATAATTGAAGAGGGCACTAAATTTTACGAACAATATCAAGCGGGTTCGGATGCATTTTGGAAATTGCCGGATGAAGAAACAGATCGCCTGATATATCACAGAACGAAGGAAATATTGCAAGCAAATGGATATCATCGATATGAAATATCAAATTATGCAAAGGCTGCATCGTATGAATGCAGGCATAATAGTTCTTATTGGGTTGGAACGGATTATTTGGGATTAGGACTTGGTGCATCATCCTTAATGAATGGTGCAAGATTTTCGAATTTACTTGACTGTAAACAGTACATTGAACGGTGTACAGGATTTAACAAAAATTATATAAATATGAGTAAAGAAGATCAGGATTGGAAAAACCAAAGAATAGGTAAGAAAGATTCCCTTGGTTTGCGAATGAATTATGAGAAATTAACCAAGCAGCAGAGGATGGAGGAATTTATGTTTCTTGGCCTTAGAATGTGTGCTGGCGTCAGTAAAAATACTTATTTTCAAAGGTTTGGTGAAGATATAGATACAATCTATGGTGAGATCTTAAGACGAATGATGGAAAAAAAACTACTTGAAATTAAGAATGATAATATACGGTTAACAGATTATGGAATTGATATCAGTAATTATGTCTTATCTGAATTTTTATTAGGTTAAATGTTATCATTACTGTAGCGATTCAAAGGGCGCGTAACCAAATACAATACTGCAAATCCCTTTGATGTTACAGTTTAATTATTATAGTTTAAAGACCTTATATTTTATTTTCTTGGAGCTGCGTATGAAATTTATATGGGCTCTTTTTTGCCGTAGGGGAGGCACTAATTACCAGAGGACACGCAGTCTCTTCCTATATAATATCGTTTATAAATTGTCCCATCTTTTTTTGATATTTTCAATATTATTTTACAAAAAAATTATAAAATTGCCTTGACAAACGAAAAGGGTAGTGATATTTTATATATAGATATTAGCACTCTATCGAGATGAGTGCTAACAAACTAAACTAACCTGATTAATAAATCATAATTATATCGGATCGAGGTTGATCATGCAGCAATTGGATGAAAGAAAATTAAAGATATTACAGGCAATCATCCGAAACTACTTAGAAACCGGTGAGCCTGTCGGTTCGAGAACCATTTCGAAATATACGGATCTGAATTTAAGTTCGGCAACCATACGCAATGAAATGGCTGATCTAGAAGAGCTTGGTTATATTGTTCAGCCTCATACCTCTGCAGGTCGTATCCCATCGGATAAAGGTTATCGCCTTTATGTCGATATGCTTCTTCATGATAAAGTCCAGGAAGTGGAAGACATGAGGGAGTTGTTAATTCAAAAGGCAGATCGTTTAGAAAACCTTCTCCAGCAGGTAGCAAAGTTACTTGCTGTTAACACACAATATACAACCATGGTTACCACACCTCAGTATAAGAAAAAAGTTAAGTTTATACAATTAACAGAAATGGAAGAAAATCAATTACTTGCTGTTATTGTATTTGAACGTAATATTGTAAAGAATAAAATCATAAATGTAGCAGCATCCTTAAATAAAGAAACCTTATTAAAATTAAATATTATTATAAATACCTTCTTACAAGGACTGGATTTGGGAGAAATTAATTTACCGGTCATTTCCCAGATGAAAGAACAAGCCGGAGACTATAGGTCCATTGTAAATGATATATTGGATGCTATTATGCAGGCAGTATCGGAGGATGATGATTTTGAAGTATTTACATCAGGAACTACTAATATATTAAGATACCCTGAACTCAGCGATAAAGAAAAAGCTAGTGACTTATTATATACGCTGGAAGAGAAAAAGGTACTTTCCGAATTTATTCAAGATAAGATGGAGGATGAGGAAAGCAGAGGGATTCAGGTATTTATTGGTGATGAGACTCCGGTAGAATCAATGAAGGAGTGTTCCGTCGTAACAGCAACTTACGAAATAGAAGAAGGTGTTTACGGTAAAGTTGGAATTATTGGTCCGAAGAGGATGGATTATCAAAAGGTAGTCAATACACTTCAATCGTTAATGATGCAGCTGGATGACATTTTTAAAAAGAAAACATAAGGTTTATAACCATTTGAAAGGTGGTTTGAAAGCTTGGCGGACTCAAATAAAGTAATAGAAATTATGAAAGCTGCTATGGAAAAGGAGAAAGCAATGATGGAAAAGTCAAAAGAAACAGCGGAAAAACAAATAGACGGGGAAGAATTTCAGATATTTGATAATGAAGTTTTAGAAAATGAAGAATTGCAGGATGCTTTAAAAGAAGAAATCTTAAATGATGGTAACGAATTAGAGACAACTGAGGTAGTGGATAATACAGAGAATTCCGAAACAAAACCAGAAAAAGCCAGCAGATCTTTTTTCAAGAACAATAAAGCAAAAGAACTCTCAGCCAAGGATCAGAAGATTGAAGAGCTTACAGATCGACTAATGAGAACAGTGGCTGAATTTGATAATTTCCGTAAACGCTCTGATAAAGAAAAATCGATGATGTATGATATGGGAGTAAAAAGTATCATAGAAAAAATTCTTCCTATTGTTGATAACTTTGAAAGAGGCTTTGGCACCATTACGGAAAAGGAAAAAGAAGGTGCATTTGCACAAGGAATTGAACTGATTTATAAACAGCTCATATCAGCTTTGGATGAAATTGGATTAAAACCAATCGATGCAGTAGGTAAAGAATTCGATCCAAATCTTCATAATGCAGTAATGCATGGAGAAGATGAAAACACAGGAGAAAACATTGTATCCGATGAGTTCCAAAAAGGCTATCTATACCGTGATATGGTAGTTCGTCACAGTATGGTAAAGGTAGTTAATTAGTTATATATTAAGCATATTTCATTATTCACTATTAACCAGTTACAAATTATATTAATTATAGGAGGAAATAAACATGGGTAAAATAATAGGTATTGACTTAGGTACAACGAATTCATGTGTAGCCGTTATGGAAGGCGGAAAACCAGTTGTTATTGCGAATACAGAAGGTTTAAGAACAACTTCTTCCGTTGTTGCATTTACAAAGACAGGAGATCGTTTGGTTGGCGAGCCTGCAAAACGTCAGGCAGTTACTAATTCAGATAAAACAATCTCATCCATTAAGAGACATATGGGTACCGATTACAGAGTAAAAATTGATGACAAGAGATATTCTCCGCAAGAAATTTCTGCTATGATTCTTCAAAAAATGAAGGCGGATGCAGAAAGCTACTTAGGCGAGAAGGTTACAGAAGCCGTTATTACTGTTCCTGCTTACTTCAATGATGCTCAGAGACAGGCAACCAAGGATGCAGGTAAAATTGCAGGCCTTGAAGTTAAAAGAATTATCAACGAGCCTACTGCTGCAGCATTAGCGTATGGTCTTGATAATGAACATGAGCAAAAGATTATGGTTTATGACTTGGGTGGTGGTACCTTCGACGTATCTGTAATTGATATTGGTGATGGCGTTATCGAAGTTCTTTCAACCTCTGGTGATAACAGACTTGGTGGTGATGATTTCGATGAAAGAGTTACCAGATATATGATTGATGAATTCAAAAAATCAGATGGCGTTGATTTATCAACCGATAAAATGGCTCTTCAAAGATTAAAGGAAGCTGCTGAAAAAGCAAAGAAGGAATTATCTTCTTCCACAACAACAAATATTAACCTTCCTTTCATCACAGCAACTGCTGAAGGTCCGAAGCATTTTGATATGAACTTAACCAGAGCTAAATTTGATGAATTAACTCATGACTTAGTTGAAAGAACCGTTGTACCGGTACAGAATGCTCTTCGTGATGCTGGACTTAATGCATCAGAAATTAAAAAAGTATTATTAGTAGGTGGTTCCACCCGTATACCAGCAGTACAGGATAAAGTAAGACAATTAACCGGTCAGGAACCTTCCAAAACATTAAATCCGGATGAATGTGTTGCAATCGGTGCATCTATCCAGGGAGGTAAGTTAGCAGGCGATGCAGGCGCAGGAGATATCCTTCTTCTTGATGTAACTCCGTTATCACTTTCCATTGAGACTCTTGGTGGTGTAGCTACCAAATTAATCGAAAGAAATACAACGATTCCTACAAAGAAGAGCCAGGTATTCTCTACCGCAGCGGATAACCAGACTGCTGTTGATATCAACGTAGTTCAGGGTGAAAGACAGTTTGCGAAAGACAACAAGAGTCTTGGACAATTCCGTTTGGATGGAATTCCGCCGGCAAGAAGAGGTATTCCTCAGATAGAAGTTACCTTCGATATCGATGCAAATGGTATTGTTAATGTATCTGCTAAGGATCTTGGAACCGGTAGAGAACAACATATTACGATTACTTCAAACACTAACCTTTCTGATTCTGATATTGATAAAGCGGTTAAGGAAGCTGCAGAATACGAAGCTCAGGATAAGAGACGTAAGGAAGCTGTTGATGTAAGAAATGATGCTGACTCCATGGTATTCCAGACAGAGAAGGCATTAAGTGAAGCTGGCGATAAGATTGATGCAGCAGCTAAGGAAACAGTAGAATCCGATCTCGCAAGATTAAAGGAATTAATTGAAAAATCTAATCCTGAGGTTATGTCCGAAGGCGAAGTTGCTGATATTAAAGCAGCAAAAGAAAAATTAATGACAGACGCACAGGCTTTATTTGCTAAATTATATGAGCAGAGCGGAGCAGCTGGTGCAGGCGGACCGGGACCTGATATGTCAGGTGCAGCTGGTGCTGGATACACTGGTGGTAATAATGATGATGTAGTTGATGGAGATTACCGCGAGGTATAATATAAAAGAAAGCAGCTTGCTTGCAAGATAGTATAATTTTATTTTAAATAAAATATAAAAATGTATTGCAATCAGGAGGCTTTTAGGCAAATAGGCGGTCATAACAGACTGCCTGTTTGCCTATGAATAATAGGGTTTACGTAGAATAATAAAAAATGTAAAGCATGGCAATATTTTTTAAAATTTATAGAGATTGTTAATGCGTAATCCCACGTACAGAGATGCTATGAAAGGTGAAGGAAAAGATGGCAGATAAACGAGATTACTATGAGGTCTTAGGTGTCGCTAGGACAGCAACAGATGACGAATTAAAAAAAGCATATAGGCAGCTGGCAAAAAAATACCATCCTGATACCAATCCGGGAGACAAAGCTGCAGAGGCAAAATTTAAGGAAGCTTCTGAAGCTTATGCTGTACTTAGCGATGCGGATAAACGCAGGCAATATGATCAGTTCGGACACTCTGCCTTTGAAGGAGGCGCAGGTGGAGGAGCAGGTGGATTTGATTTTAGCGGCATGGATATGGGAGATATCTTTGGAGATATCTTTGGAGATCTATTTGGTGGCCGAGGCAGACGTCAAAATAATGGACCAATGCAGGGAGCAAATCTACGTACATCTGTCAGAATTACCTTTGAAGAGGCTGTGTTTGGCACAGAGAAAGAACTGGAACTTACATTAAAGGATGAATGTACAACCTGTCATGGATCCGGAGCAAAATCAGGAACTAGTGCAGATACTTGTCAAAAATGCGGTGGTAAGGGACAGGTGGTTTATACACAGCAATCATTATTTGGAATGGTTCGTAATGTTCAAACCTGTCCGGATTGTAAAGGAACAGGTAAAATTATAAAAGAAAAATGTCCTGATTGTTATGGATCGGGTTATATCAATAGCAAAAAGAAAATTAAGGTTTCTATCCCTGGCGGTATCGATGGCGGTCAAAGTGTAAGAATTCGCGGTAAGGGGGAACCGGGTACGAATGGAGGACCAAGAGGAGATTTGCTTGTTGAAGTAGAGGTAAGCAGACATCCTATTTTCCAACGTCAGGATTATGATATTTATTCTACGGCACCGGTTTCTTATGCAACAGCTGTTTTAGGTGGAGATATTAAAATCAATACAGTGGACGGAGATGTTATATATAATGTAAAAGCCGGTACACAAACCGATACGAAGGTACGTCTGAGGGAGAAGGGTGTACCAAGCCTAAGGAATAAAGCGGTAAGAGGCGATCATTATGTAAATCTTGTAGTTCAGGTACCTACGAATTTAAATTCAGAACAGAAGGATTTATTAAGAAAATTTGATGATGCAATGAATGGCAGAACCAACCCGGATAATCCGGAAGGTGACAAAGAAAAAAGCAAGAAGAAATTCTGGAAATAAATATTTGCATATAAAACCCAAGTATGGCATGCTGTACTTGGGTTTCTGGATGTAAAAATATAAAATAATTACGATTAGAATATGGAGAACATTATGAAGTGGACAAAATTTACACTGGAAACCACGACGGAAGCAGTAGATTTAGTCAGCGATATGTTGAATGATCTTGGCATAGTCGGGATTGAAGTAAGTGATAATATTCCAATAACAGAAGAAGAGAAAAAACGGTTGTTTATTGACATTCTTCCGGAACTTAAGGACGATGACGGATCTGCAATCGTGAGCTTTTATGTGGATGCGGATGAGGATACCAAAGAGCTGATAGCCAATGTGAAAGAAGGCTTAAAAGAATTATCAGAATATGTAGTGGTAGGAAGTGGTAAACTAAATGTTACAGAAACAGAGGATAAGGACTGGATCAATAACTGGAAGGAATTCTTCAAGCCATTTCGGATTGATGATACAATCGTAATCAAACCTACCTGGGAAGAGCTGACGGATCAAAAAGAGGAGGATTTAGTGATAGAAATTGATCCGGGTACCTCCTTTGGAACCGGAGCCCATGAAACCACAAAGCTCTGTATCATAGGTATTAAACAGCATATCAAACCGGATTCAATAATTCTGGATGCTGGTAGCGGCAGTGGTATCTTATCGATAATTGCGAAGAAGCTTGGAGCAAAGGAAGTCTTAGGAATTGATATTGATTCAAATGCAACAAATTCTGCAATAGAGAATGCGGCAGTCAATGAATTACCAATCGAGGAAGGAACATTAAGCTTCGTAACCGGTAATATTATAGAGGATGATGGTATTCGAACCCAGATTGGGAAAGAAAAGTATGATATGGTAGTCGCCAACATTCTTGCTGATGTTATCATACCGCTTTCCGATGTAATCGGGGAAAACTTAAAGCCAGGTGGTATCTTTATCAGCTCTGGAATTATCAATATGAAAGAAAATGCTGTAAGAGAAGCAATAGAGAAGAATCATTTCACTATTTTAGAAGTGAACAAAATGGGTGATTGGGTGTCCTTTGTGGCAAAGAAATAGATGTAATTACAAAATACTCCCGGAAGTACCAGTATGATATTCCCGGGAGATTTTTTTGACGTGTATCAATAGGATTTAGGTATCATAAGTCGGCTTTGACAACTATCTAATGAATAGCAATAAACGACAATTATATTCTGGGTAAAAATTAAACTAGTAAAAATTGTTGTTGAACATACGTTCTTTTTGCTATATAATAACAAATGGATAACAATATGATATTTATGATATTTGCTTACTTTTTGTATAGATAAATATAGATCAGTAATGATGCAATATAGGATAATTTAAATCAAATCTTAATACCAAGGAGATCACTATGCATCGTTTTTATGTCACACCCAATCAAATAAATGGTAACACGGTGGCAATTATCGGTCCGGATGTAAACCATATAAAGAACGTTCTTCGAATGAAACAGGGTGAGGAAATTATAATTTGTAATGGACAAGGAAAAGATTGTTATTGTATAATTAGTAGGGTGTCCGAAGGAGAAATTCTTGCGGATATTCAGAACATTCAAGATACTGGGACGGAACTAAAGGCAAAGATTACATTATTTCAGGGTCTACCGAAGAAGGATAAAATGGAATTAATTATCCAAAAAGCAGTTGAACTTGGTGTTCATGAGATTGTTCCGGTCATGACAAAACGAGTAGTAGTGAAATTAGAAGATAAGAAAAAGGAAGAAAAAAAACTGGAACGCTGGCAGGCAATTGCAGAGGGAGCTGCCAAACAATCAAAAAGAGGTATCATTCCTAAGATTCTTCCGGTACAGTCTTATCAGGAGGCCATTAAGAATGCAACTAATATGGGACTTAGTTTGATTCCATATGAGAATGCAATGGGAATGCAATATACCAAAGAAATTATGGACAGCCTGGGACAATATAATACCATTGGAATTTTTATAGGTCCAGAAGGTGGATTTGAAGAGTCTGAGATAGAGATTGCGAAAGAAAATCACATTATTCCTATAACATTAGGAAGAAGAATTTTACGGACAGAAACTGCCGGTTTGGCAATTTTGTCTATGATGGTTCTAATGTTAGAAGAATAAAGGCAGAGAGGTTATTTTTCTGCTTTAAAAGGGTTGAGGCAGGAGGTAGATTTGAATGGAAATACAACTTTGGAGGGAAATTCTTGATCCGTATTCCTTAGCTGTTGATGAGTTAGTAATAAAGTTTAATCATATTATAGATGAATATAAGCATGTAGGCGCATATTCGCCGATTGAACAAGTAACGGGAAGAGTTAAAACGATATCAAGTATACTGGAAAAAGCACAGAAAAAGGAGATAGATCTTAGAAATTTTGAGAAAAATATTGATGATATTGCGGGAATTCGTATTATTTGCCAATTTGTTGAGGATATCTATAAGGTAGTAGATATTATTAAGAACCGATCCGATATGCGGGTTAAAAATGAGAAGGATTATATTAATAATATGAAAAAGAGCGGTTACCGCTCCTATCATTTGATTGTAAATTATGATGTAGAGACCTTAAAAGGGAAAAAGGAGCTTCAGGTTGAAATACAAATTCGCACGCTTGCCATGAACTTTTGGTCAACCATTGAACATTCCCTTCAATATAAGTACAAGCAGAACATGCCGGAGCACATCAGAGAGCGTTTGTCCTCTGCGGCCGAAGCAATTCTTATACTTGATCGGGAAATGTCCGTTGTGAGGGATGAGATTATGGATGCACAGAATTCCTTTACAATTAAGGCTAATATTGTTGCTGACATTCTTACAAATATTCAAAATCTTTATAAAGTAGCCAATAAGCAGGAGGTAATTAAAATACAGGATGAGTTCTTCCGTATTTATCAGAATGGCGATCAGGAAGAACTGGCAAATTTTAATAGAGACCTAGATATGATTTCTGCACGTTACCGGGCACAGAGCCTAAGATAAGAAGTTGATAATTACAGTAATTAAATACATCGGGTTGGGCTTGGCAACTAATTCGATTGTGTTTAAACCTAAACTAAATTTAAATTGATTTGAGAGTCGTAAGTCCATACTAGGTTATGTCATGTTAAGATTGTATACATTCATGCATATAGTTTATTTTAGACTTAGGACACTCGAATCATAATTTAATATAAATATTAGATTGTAATACTTGTCAAGTATTATACTAACGGAGTGAGAAAATGAATTTACCTAAATTATTTGAGGACAGAATGAGAAAGCTTTTGGGGGAGGAATACGAGGAGTATTTACAATGTTATTCGAAACCGCATTTTGGTGGACTACGTGTAAATACATTAAAAACGTCCACAGAAGAATTCGAACGTATCTGTCCTTTTTCGATACAAAGAATTCCTTGGGTGAAGAATGGATATTATTATGATACAAATGAGCAGCCTTCCAAGCATCCTTACTATTACGGCGGTTTGTACTACATTCAGGAACCCAGTGCGATGACACCGGCGAGCCTTTTACCCATCAATAAGGGAGATAAGGTACTTGACATTTGTGCAGCACCAGGTGGAAAAAGTACAGAGCTTGGAGCAAAGCTTTGCGGAGAAGGGCTTCTGGTGTCTAATGATATCAGTAATTCCAGAGCCAAAGCGCTATTAAAGAATATTGAACTATTTGGTATCCGTAATTCACTGATTTTATCCGAAGCACCGAATAAACTTGTTCAATACTTTCCGGAGTATTTTGATAAAATTTTAATCGATGCGCCTTGCTCGGGAGAAGGAATGTTTCGAAAAAGTCCGTCTATTATGAAAAATTGGGAACAATATGGTGTAGATTACTATAATAAATTGCAAAAAGAAATCATTTTATATGCAGCAAAGATGTTAAAACCGGGTGGTTTACTGTTGTATTCGACCTGTACCTTTTCTCCTGAGGAAAATGAGGGTACAATATCCTATCTGATGGAGGAGTGCCCGGAATTTCATGTAGTAAATGCAATTCCTGATCTTCAAACTCAAAAAGAGTTGGAATTATCTTATGAGGGATTTGATTTTGGCAAGCCGGAATGGGTGGACACAAAAGAAGAATTAAAGAATTGCATTCGTTTATGGCCTCATAAAATTAATGGTGAGGGCCATTTTGCTACGCTTCTTTATAAAGAGGGTAATACAAATAGTAAAAACACAGCTCCTAAAGATTTTAAAACAGCTGAATATATGGAATACAATAGTAATTGTGGCTATAGAGACAACAGTAATTTGAAGAATGCAGCTGCGTATGGAAAGTATGGAAACAGCTTATCAGAAGAAACGATAGAATTCTTAGATGATTTGAAATTTCCAATAAATCGGGATCAGTTGATTGTTCATGAGGAAAGAGTCTTTCTGTTGCCGGAGGGATTACCTAATTTAAAGGGACTTAGAATTCTTCGACATGGATTATTACTAGGCGAAATGAAAAAACAACGATTTGAACCATCTCAAGCGCTTGCAAGTTCCCTAAAAATTGCAGACTATGATAAAATAATTCGATTAGAAATAAACGACCCAAATGTAATTCGGTATTTAAAGTGTGAATCAATTGAGCCGGAAGGAGATTATTCGGATGGATGGTATTTGGTTTGTGCCGAGGAATATCCTTTAGGTTGGCTAAAAATTGCAAAAAATAATGTAAAGAATAAATATCTCCCCGGTTGGCGATGGATGTAGGAGGTAGTGTGAAAAATCAAGATTTTTCACACATAAATTTGAGCTGACGCCCAAATTCACGGTGTTACGGCAGAATGGAGAATAATATGGCGTTGCAGCTACGACTGGATAAATACCTTGCAGATATGGGTATGGGCACCAGAAGCGAAATAAAAACTTGGATTCGAAAAGGCAGAGTTAAAATTAACGGTGAGATATGTAATAAACCGGAGAAGAAGGTAACAATCAAGTCAGATGAAGTCTATTTTGACGAAACCAAGGTAATTTATATGGAATATCTGTATTTTATGCTTCATAAACCTGTGGGAGTTGTGTCAGCAACCATGGATAACGTCAGCAAGACCGTCCTTGATTTGATTAAGGATAAGCAGGGTAAGGATCTATTTCCGGTAGGTAGGCTTGATAAGGATACGGAAGGACTTCTAATTATCACTAATGATGGTGATTTAGCTCATCAGTTGCTTTCACCTAAAAAGCATGTGGACAAGGTTTACTATGCAAAGGTTAAGGGGAAAATCACTGAGGACGACAAAGAAGCTTTTTCCATCGGAGTAGATATTGGAGAAGATAGCCGTACATTACCTGCAAAGCTTATCATAATAAAATCCGATGAAATCTCCGAGATAGAGCTGACAATTCAAGAAGGAAAATTTCATCAGGTAAAGCGAATGTTTGAAGCAATTGGAAAAGAGGTTATTTATCTGAAACGTCTTTCGATGGGAGGCTTAGGTTTGGATCAGGGGTTAGCTCCGGGCGAATACCGTGAACTGACGCAAGAAGAGATAAGATATTTAAAGGAAATTAATAAATAAGATGAATTAGCCTATTTGCTGAAGAAGAAAGTGTGAATTATAAAGAGCATAATTCACACGGCAAATTTGTGCTGACGCCCAAATTCGCGGTGTTTTGGCAGAATGGAGATTAATATGTTAAACGATATTGATGCAGTGATTTTTGATATGGACGGAACCTTAGTGGATTCTATGTGGATGTGGGAAAGTATTGACCAGGAATATTTGGGGCGTTATCGCATCGAATTACCTGATGATCTGCAAAAAAATATAGAAGGAACTAGCTTTTCTGAAACAGCAATCTATTTTAAACAGCGATTTAATTTACCGGATAGCCTGGAGCAGATAAAAAGTGATTGGAATCAAATGGCATGGGATAAATACTTAAATGAAGTTCCGGTCAAAGAAGGCGTTATAGAATTACTGGAGCATCTGAAACAGAGGGGTATTCCGGCTGGAATAGCAACCAGCAACTCAAGAGAATTGGTTGATCTGATTATAAAAAAATATCAAATGCAGGAATATTTCGCTTCCATCCGAACCTCCTGTGAAGTAGCAACGGGAAAACCATCCCCTGATATTTACCTGTTGGTAGCAAAGGATTTGGATGTTGAGCCAACAAGATGCCTGGTATTCGAGGATATATTAGTTGGTGTTATGGCAGGTAAAAATGCAAATATGAAAGTGTGTGCAGTTTATGATAAGTATTCAGAGAAGGAACAAGATGAGAAAATAAAACTGGCTGATTATTATGTTAATTCTATTACTGAAGTACTTTTGAAATAATCCCTATTATGATCGGAGCCATACATGAAACAATTTAGCGTACAACAGAATGAAGCAGGTCAACGTCTTGATAAACTTCTAGCGAAAATACTAAATAAAGCTCCAAAGAGCTTTATTTATAAAATGCTGCGTAAAAAGAACATCACCTTAAACGGAAAAAAGGCGGATGGATCTGAAAAACTTGCTATACAGGATGAAATTAAACTGTTTCTGTCCGATGAAACAATAGAACAATTCAGTGAGATTGCTGACACTACAGTAGTAGAAGCAAAGCTTGACGTGCTTTATGAGGATAAGCATATTCTAATTATTAATAAACCACTGGGAATTCTGTCACAGAAAGCCCAAAAGGAGGATGTCTCCATCGTGGAATATATTATTTCTTATATGCTTTCAACAAAACAAATAGCAAAGGAACAGTTAGTAAGTTTTAAACCCAGTATCTGTAACCGATTAGATCGCAATACGAGCGGAATTCTGATTGCAGGAAAATCTCTTCTTGGACTTCAGGAGATGGCAAGGCTATTAAAGGATCGTTCCCTGAATAAATATTATCTTTGTATAGTTAAGGGTAAAGTTGAGGAGAAAAAACGGATCGAAGGCTTCTTAAGTAAAGATGAAGAGAAAAATCAAGTGAAAATCTTCGCGAAACAGTCGGAAAATACGGAATATATCTGTACCGAATATGAACCGATCGCCTATTCAAGAACTGCTTTAAAAGATCATTCGACCTTACATGAAGAAGCATTACAAAGGCAGCTTAAGAAAAAAACTGTTCTTAGTGATACAGTTAGCAGCAATACGATGAAAGTTTCTAAGAATAGTACATTTTTGAAGGATACTTTAGAGATGGAAGAGACGGAGGATACTTCCGGAAGTTATACTTTACTTCAGGTGAAGCTAATCACCGGACGTTCCCATCAAATCAGGGCTCATTTAGCCAGCATTGGCCATCCCCTTATTGGTGATTTTAAATATGGAAATCAGAGAACGAATCATTATTTTAAAAATAAGTATGGCTTGTCACACCAACTACTCCATTCCTACCGGATGGTCTTTCCTAAAATTGATGGAGAGTTATCCTATTTGTCAGATAAAGAATTTGTTGCAGAAGTACCAGAGCTGTTTCGGTTAATTAAAAATGACTTATTTAGTAAGAATAATTAATCTGGCTGTTATATAATTCCCGTTAAAATTCGTATTTTAGTTGAAGCTAAAATGCAGGATAAGCAATTTAGAATTATAAACAGTTCTACTAGGAGGTGTAGTTATGCCGTCATGGAATTCAAGGGGCTTAAGAGGCTCCATGCTGGAGGAAATGATTAATCTGACCAATAATAAATACCGTGAAAAAGGTTTGGCACTGATTCAAAAAGTTCCGACGCCAATTACACCAATCAATATCGATAAAGAAAACAGACATATAACACTGGCCTATTTCGAACAGAAGAGTACGGTTGATTATATCGGAGTGGTTCAGGGAGTTCCGGTTTGCTTTGATGCTAAGGAATGTGCGGTGGATACGTTCAGTATGAACAATGTCCATGAGCATCAGGTTACATTTATGAAGGAATTTGAAGAACAGAACGGAATTGCTTTTCTATTAATATATTATAAAAAGTATGATGCTTATTATTATTTAACCTTTGATCGCCTTTTGGAATTTTGGGAGAGAGCAAATAACGGTGGTAGAAAAAGCTTTCGTTATGAAGAGCTGGACAGTGATTATCAAATTCCCCTTATTGGAAGTGGCTGTATTCGTTATCTGGACATTTTAAAAAAGGATTTGGAACGCAGGGATTACATATAATATCTTTGTTTTGCTACTATTGTATCCAATTCAGGGTTTAGCAGATGATATTAATGATAAAAATCCACCTCAGATAGGATTTGGGTTTGGTGGTATTACACTTGCTTATAACGTAGATAGTAAAGAAAAAGTGCATGAAATAATTGAACTGGCAAAAAAAGCAGGAGCAACGATTGAAAAAGAACCACAGGAGGTATTTTGGGGTAGTTATAGCAGTTACTTTTCTGATCCTGACGGATATTATTGGGAAGTTGCATATAATCCTTATTGGACTTTTGATGAAAAGGAAATGTTAGTTCTTTAATAAAATTAATGTTATAAAGTAACATAATAATTTTATGTAGATAAATAACTGAAAATAACACCTAGATAACATATATATTTTAAGTACCTATGATAGGAAAGGATGACTACAGTGGGAATTAATATTGATCGGACATTATATACGGGCAGACCGGATCCACAGACAAGGCTTGAGAAAGAGATCAGAACCTATGACATACTAGAAAAACTTGATATTCCTTATGTCAGGTTGGACCATGATGCAACCGGTACCATTGAGGACTGTCATGAAGTGGATCAATTATTGCAAATTACAATTTGCAAAAATCTGTTTTTATGCAATTCTCAGAAAACTAAGTTCTATTTATTAATGCTTCCGGGAAATAAAATGTTTAAAACAAAAGAGCTATCAGCACAAATTAATTCTGCCAGGCTTTCTTTTGCACCCTCAAAATATATGGAAGAGTATCTTGACATTACCCCAGGTTCCGTCAGCATAATGGGAGTAATGAATGATTCAAAGAATATGGTACAGCTTTTAATTGACAAAGATGTATTGAAAGAGGAATACATTGGCTGTCATCCGTGTATTAATACATCAAGTATCCGTATAAAAACAGAAGATATTATTGAAAAATTTCTTCCCTACGTACATCATGAACCGGTTCTGGTAGAATTGTAATCAGAACCGGTTTTGCATAAAGACAACCACTTTCAGCCGGTCTGCGCCATCTGAATATATATGCACAAATATTCATTGTTTAACTTAATCTACGACTTATTACACCCTAGCCATACTCTCATAACATCGCGATATTATTTAACGGACTTAATACACCTGTTCA
>JAQUYQ010000177.1 GCA_028691795.1 Herbinix sp. | reverse complement strand
GGTCAGGCAGTCAAATATGCTTATGAAAAAGCCGGTAAAGAGGACATTATTCTTGCTTTTGGTTCTTTGTCCTACCTTGGCGAAATCCGCGAATACATTACGGAGTAGGGGTAGGAGAAAGGGTAGGTGCAGGGGAAAGCGTAGGCGAAGGTGTAGTGGTCAGGTTTTCAATTGTATTTAAAATACTGGCATCAGCACCCCCATCCGCTAATATCTTATAAATTATTGTATTATCGCTATTGGTAAAGAAAACATAATTCTCGGTCACAGAGATATGTTTATAATTCCCTTTCATAACGGTCTCGCTTTTCAATGTTTCTAAATTTAATCGGCCAATACGATTATTACTTGTGCCATCAATTTGATAATATAAATATTTTCCCGAATTAGTAATATTATAGGTTGAACATGACTTTTTAATGAGTAAGGTTGGGTTAGAGCCATCCGCATTCATACGGTAAATTCTTTTATGATCAGCTTTATTAATGTAATAAATATAATCTCCAAAAAAGATGGGATATAAAAAGGAGCCATTGTAATAGGTATGTGAGGTATGACTTGATAAATCGGTCGCACCGATATTGCTGTCTTTTGAAATTCTGGTATAATATACAGCATTGTTCATGATTTCAATCGGTATAACAGAATTATAAATCATTGGTCGATTCTCAGAGGCATCGATTTTATATTGATAAAGGTTGATGCCGTTATTTACATCATAGCGAGGAAAATAGAGATAATTACCGCTGAGTATAAGATAAGCACTGGGGTTTCCTGTAAATGCCTTAAGATTAGAACCATTGTGATCAATACGGTATACTCCGGAATTATTATACATCATAATGGAATCAGTATTGTTATCTGCCATGCTGTTTGCATTGATATAATATATGTAATTATTATCAGCATTGATAAATACCGCTTTTTCCTCAGAAACTTTTCTGATATTTGAGCAAACCGAATCCATACGGTAAAGACTGCCGTTATCATACAGATTATTAAAAAAGATGGTGTTGTCCTGTTCACAGAAAAGACCGCCATTATATATATTCCCGGTAGTGTTACCGATTTGAGCTTCCTTATTAAAATAGGTACGATCCTTCGTATAGAAATATAAGCCCAAGATTGCCGCCACGGTTATAATTGTAAGAATTATGAGAACACGTTTCACGGATGACAGCATAGTTACCTCCTTGTAGTAAGATTGTTCCTGATTTTTATGAATATCATTATTGACATCCATTTCATTATTTTCTAATTATATATCGATGGAAATAAATAAGCAATAAGTAAGATAATATGAGTTGGTATGAAATTAGTTCTATATTGCATACACCGAGTTTTGATAGTATAATAAGGCAAATGCTTAATAAAATGTTGTTATTTTGGAGGTTCTAATGATAGATTTACAAGAGAGCAGAAAGAAAATTGATGAAGTTGATCATAATATAGTAGAACTGTTTGAAACACGTATGAAACTTGCGATGGACATAGCTGATTATAAAAGAAGTGTCGGAAAGCCTATTTTTGATGCAGCAAGGGAAGAAGAAAAACTATCCATGTTGAAATCTTTAACCGATAATGAATTTAATAAGAAGGCGATTGCAGATTTATTCAAACAAATCATGTCCATGAGCCGAAGACTGCAATATATGCTGCTTGGTAATCTTGAAAGCCTTGGACTTGCAGAAGTGGATGCAATCACAACAGAAACAGACACAAAGGTTGCTTTCTTTGGAGAAAAGGGTTCTTACACCGAACAGGCAATGCTTGAGTATTTTAAAACTGAAGTAACAGGAATTCCTATGGGTACCTTCGGTGAGGTTATGCAATCCATCAAAGAAGGTAAAGTGGAGTATGGTGTACTTCCAATTGAAAATTCCTCTACCGGAACTTTGTCTGATATATTTGACTTACTTGCTGAATATGATAATTTTATAATCGGTGAGCATTTAGTAAAAATTGAACATAATCTTTGGGGCGTTCAAGACGCAACACTTTCAGATATTAAGAAGGTATATTCACATAGACAGGGGCTTCTTCAGTGTTCGGAGTTCTTAAAACAACATTCGGACATTCGGCAGATTGAATGGGGAAGTACAGCAGGCTGTGCCCGTCTTGTATTGGAAGAGAATGATATATCGCAGGCTGCAATTGCAAGTGAAAGAGCAGGTGAATATCATGGACTCAAATTACTGCAGGGCGGTATTCATAACGAAGAAAATAATGCTACCAGATTTATTATTGTTTCAAATAAGAAGATGTATATCAAGGGGGCGGAACGAACTAGTATTTGTTTTGAAATTCCTCATCAAAGTGGTGCCTTATATCATACCTTATCTCATTTTATTTATAATAATGTGAATATGACTAAAATTGAATCGAGACCCATTACAGGAAAGGCATTTGCATACCGTTTTTTTGTAGATATCGAGGGAGGCCTTGATGAGCCAGCGATCAAGAATGCCTTGCACTGCATAAAGGAAGAGGCAATTGAGATGAAGATTTTGGGATGCTATATTCCGGTTCACTAATAATAGTGTAATTATAAAAAGCATGATTTACACGTTGAATTACCAAAACCAGCTATTTGTGACTAAATTATTTTCTTTCTTCAAAAATAATTCAAATTCTAATCACAAAGTGAACATAATTTAGAGTTAAACTGTTCTTATCAAAAGGAGATAACAGATATCTGATAAAAATCATCCGAAGCACATTTTTGAAAGGAGAGTTTTAACATGAACGAAGAATATAACAACAATCAATCTGGAGAATATAACAATAATAGTGAGAATCCGAACAATAATCCGGATAGCTATTTAAATCAACGAAATGAACAAAATTTAGTTTACGGATACACTACAGGCAATTTTAACTCTTATGACAATATGAGCCAAATGAATGCGCAAACGAATAACAATGATCCATATACAGTCTATCCAAACCCGCAGGTAAATGATGAGAAGAAGCCGAAAAAGAAGAGAAAAGTACCCGGCGTATTTAAACTTACAGCGGCTGCAGTAGCTTTTGGTTTAATCGCAGGCACAGTTTTCCAGGGCTATTATCTTGTTATGAAGGCTACAGGAAATATAGCTCAGAACGATAGCAATAATGTAAAAGTAGCTGAGGTAACACAATCTACAGATAGTGGAGATACGATTGTTCCAGCAAGTACAACTTCTTCTGACGACGTAGTTACCGATGTGTCAAATATCGTTGATAATGTAATGCCCTCAATTGTAGCAATTAATTCTTCAGGAACTTCAACCAGCTATGACGTATTTGGAAGAGCATATAGCGAACAGGTAGGAGGAAGCGGTTCCGGAATTATCATAGCACAAAATGCTTCAGAACTTTTAATTGTAACGAATAACCATGTTATTGAAGGTGCAACCTCAGTTGAGATCGTATTTACCGATGAAACAAAAGCATCTGCAGAGATCAAGGGTGCTGATGCTAATGCAGATTTAGCTGTATTATCTGTTGATATGAATGATTTATCTAAAGATACAGTAGCATCGATTAAGGTAGCAACACTTGGTGATTCAGATAAAGTGGAAGCCGGAGATATGGCAATTGCCATTGGTAATGCTCTTGGCTATGGACAATCAGTAACCGTTGGATATATCAGTGCAGTAAATAGAGAAGTTACAATTGATGAAAATACAATGACGCTTCTTCAGACGGATGCAGCGATTAATCCTGGTAACAGTGGTGGTGCTCTACTGAATACACAAGGTCAGGTAATTGGAATTAATTCAGTTAAATATGCTTCTGCAGAAGTAGAAGGTATGGGATATGCAATCCCGATTTCCAACGCTTTACCAATGATTAATGAATTAATGAATCGTGAAACAATATCCGCAGATAAACAGGGCTTTTTAGGAATTGATGCTTCTACAGCACAAAATGTTACCGAAGATTATGCAACTCGTTTTGATATGCCGGTTGGTGTTTATGTAAATGATGTTATCGCAGATTCTCCCGCAGAAGCAGCAGGTCTCGAGCAAGGTGATATAATAACAGGTGTTGATGATGCCAAAATTGAAACTATTGATGATTTAGTTAATGTATTGAGCTACAAGAAAGCAGGCCAGACGATTGATCTGAAAATTCAAGTAAAATCAGGTGGTAATTATCAAGAAAAGACCTTACAGGTTACACTTGTAAAAAAGAATTAATTAAATGTCATGTTTTGGTATAATACTATTCCCTAATAGTAAGAGTTAATCAAAATAGTGTTTTGAAAAGAGGTTATTTCTTTCAAAACACTATTTTTTGTGTAACAATTATTATCTAAGCAAAAGATAAGCATTACTTTAAATATATGGAGCATATGCATATTACGGACAAAATAAATGATTATTTCTAACTATAATACATGCACATACAATGTCCTCACAGGATATATTATAAAGTAATATATTCTTTGGAGGGTATCATGAAGAAGAAATTGATAAGTGTACTGGCTGTAATTATCATGATTGCATCTATGTTTACAGGATGCGGGAGCAGCGGGGGGCTAAAAGAAATCACACTGAATGAAGTTGCACATTCTATTTTTTACGCACCGATGTATGTAGCTTTTGAAAAGGATTATTTTAAGGAGGAAGGTCTTAAGGTTAACTTAGTTAATGGTTTGGGTGCTGATAAGACTATGACTGCTGTACTTAGTGGAGACTGCGAGATAGGCTTTATGGGTGCAGAAGCAACTATTTACGTGTACAATGAGGGTGCTGAGGATTATGTAGTAAACTTTGCACAATTAACACAGAGAGCCGGAAATTTCTTGGTATCCAAAAATTTGAATGAGGAGTTTGCGTGGGATAATATCAAAGGCAAAACTGTTATTGGTGGCAGAGCAGGTGGTATGCCAGAGATGGTATTTGAGTACATTTTAAAGAAAAATGGAATTGATCCGAAAACGGA
>JAQUYQ010000176.1 GCA_028691795.1 Herbinix sp. | reverse complement strand
CCTCGGTTCAAGAATATAGTATCGATGATGTTAATGATATCTATGATCGGGTTATATTAGTAAGTAAAACAAATATTGTTAATTACCAAATGGGTAGAACACAGATAATAAAGTTTTCTGAATTTGGCCCATTACATTTTGACAACAATATAATAAACTCTCTGCTGCCATTTATTTATCTTATCTTTTTTATTTTGGCAATTTTGATTTATGTTTTTGAGGTTGGTGCTTATTTTTTTGCTGCACTGCTTTATTCCCTTGTAGGATTGATTGTTTCCGCATTATCCCATGCAAATCTAAGATATGCCACGGTATTTAAAACTGCAATTTATGGTAAAGTTACTGTAAGTATCTTATATGCCCTATTAAATATAATACCTATAACCATCCCCGGGTATTTCATCAGCGGACTTTCGATCCTAATAACCTGTGCATATGTGGTTTATGGTACTCTATCCCATTCTTCGGATGCAGCTTATGAAGAAGCTGGATTAAATAATCCGCCCATGAATTTTTAAGAGAAATAATTAAAAGTAGCTTATTTGATTATTTTTTACCGATTATAGGTGATTGCAGTATTCCCCGGAATATGCAGTCACCTATATTTTTATTTATGACAAGTAAATTAACTTGTCAATCTATCTTGTATATTACTGAGAAGCGTTTGCTAATTCACCTTGTTTGATTAGCTCTGTACTGTTTCAGAAGTATCATTCTAGGGACGGATATTATTATCTTATGGAGTTTAATAGATTAAAAATCAAAAAAAGAAATTGTAACCTGAGTTACTCTGTTATAAAATGGATATAGGAATATAATACTATATAAGAAGCAGTAATTGGTTTTTATAGAAAGGATTAATTAATGAAATTATCTGAAGCAGATAAGAATGAATTTATCAGACATATCCGTGAACTTCTTGAGAATGAGAAGATCCTTGAAATGAATCAATATATCCAACATGGGAATACTACAACTTTTTCCCATTGCTTTGTTGTTGCTTATTACAGTTATATGGCTACACTGCGTATTCCTTTTAAATTTGATACTAGAAGCGTTATCCGGGGAGCGATGCTCCATGATTATTACTTATATGATTGGCATATTCCGGACAAAAGTCACAAGCTGCACGGGTTTAAACATCCCGGTTTTGCCTTGGTTAATGCAAGAAAGGATTATAATCTCAGTCCTATTGAGGAAGATATTATAGAAAAGCATATGTGGCCTTTGACCATAAATAAAGCTCCTATTTACAAGGAAGCGATGCTCGTTTGCCTTGTGGATAAATTCTGTTCTCTGACAGAAACCTTATATATCCCCTTTTTACCAAAAGATATACGTCAACTTAGGCGCATGCTTAATAATAAAGGTTTCGTTTTCTGAATCGAGTAGGTCTGTTGCAATTTGCAGCAGACCTTTGTTCTAATCACTATATTTTTATAGATGTAAATCTTCCTCGAAGCCCAGCATTAGATTCATATTCTGAATTGCTGCACCCGAAGCTCCCTTACCTAGATTATCAAGTCTTGTCATTATAACAGCGCTGCTCTTTGAATCATTACCGAATATGAATATTTCTGCTTTATTGGTATCATTGCAGGCAGTTATGTCAACAGCTCCATCAAATAATATACTATCGTCAGCATAAGGCATAACTTTAACAAATTTCTCATTTTGATAATACTCACCAAATAATTCATGAATATTCTTTGCTGTCATCTGTTTTGATAGAAGCTTTGTATGAATAGGCAGCATCACGGCGAGGCCTTTATAATTATTCCCCAAAACAGGAACAAAAACAGGTGCTTCCTCAAGACCTGCGTGGAGCATCATTTCCGGTAAATGCTTATGGCTCAGAGTAAGGCTATAAGGTCTTGGTGCCTTGGAATAATCATTTTTACCATCATTTTGCTCATATTTATCAATTAAGGCTTTTCCACCACCGCTGTATCCAGTCAAACTTTGGCAGGTTAGGGGATAATCCGGGGACATTACCTTACCTGCTACGAGTGGATGGGCTGATAAAATAAATGCTGTTGCATGGCATCCAGGATTACTTACCCGTTTGCTTTCTAGTATTGCTTTTCTATGATTTATAGATAATTCCGGTAGGCCGTAAGTCCAATCCTTCGCTGTACGATAAGCCGTACTGGCATCAATAATTCTTGTATTCGGATTGGTGACAAGGCTTACTGCTTCCTTAGCTGCATCATCTGGTAAGCATAAAAATACGATATCAGCTTTATTTAAGCATTTTGCTCTTTCCTCCGGGTCACGTCTTTTATCATAATCAATTGTAATCATTTCTAATTCTGAATATAGACTGAGTCTCTCATGTATCTTAAGTCCCGTTGTCCCTGATAATCCATCGACAAATACTTTCTTCATAAATTTTCACCTCAGACGTTTTTTGTATAATTATACATAATTATTATATGAATATACATCTGTGATTTCATAATGTCAACATATTTTTAATAAAAGATTTTATTTCAATATTTATTAATAGATTTTTTCCAGTAACAAGTATTTATAAATCAATTCACTTATCATAAATTATTATACTTCGTTGATACGAGCTTAGTCCCGCCATAGGTAGCTTCAATGACTTCAACAGGCATCGGCCTGCCAAAATAATATCCCTGTACCTCATCACACTGTAATTCTTTTAATACTTCCCACTGTTCCCTTGTTTCAACACCTTCGGCAATAACTCTGATATCTCTTGCCTTGGATAACAAGATGATTGCTTTTACTAATTCATAATCGAATTCATCCATATGTATATAATCAATCAGTTCTTTGGCCAGTTTGATCCGGTCAACTGGAAAGTTCTTCAAATAGCTTAAAGAAGAGTATCCCGTACCAAAGTCATCAATTGATATTTTCACACCAAGATTTTTGATATTCTCCAATACATTTAGGACATCCGGATTTTCCTGAAGCTGCAGTGATTCAGTGATTTCTAAATCAACCCACTCAGGATCAACCTTCAGACTGTCCATTTCTTCCCTTAAATGATTTATAAATTGAGGAGAATTTAATTGTTTTAAGGATACATTAATTCCAATCATTATTTTATTATGAAATAATTGGTTCCATTCAATTAACTGTTTCATAACACTCATCATAACCCAATCACCGATTGGAAGGATATATCCAGTCTCTTCGGCAACCGGAATAAATTCACTTGGCCCAATCATTTCTCCGGAAGGCGTTTTCCATCGAAGCAATGCTTCAAAACCGATAAGCTTTTTACTCTCAGTTAGAAGCTGTGGTTGATAATAAACCTTAAACTCTTGATTGAAATTTACCTTCTTCAGTAAAATTTCTATCGTGTTCCTCCGAAAAATTTCTGAGCTTAAATTCATGTCAAATTCTTTAGCAAAATTAAAACCCTGATGCCTTGCTTGCGACATAGCAATATCGGCATGCTTGATCAGCTCTTCTTTCGTGGAGGAATCGTTGGGGAACATTGAAATACCGATATTTACAGTAACTCTAATTTGATAATCGTCAATCTTGTAGATATCACTGCCTAATCTGATTGCTTCCTTGGCAAATTCATATCCGTGTTTATAATCAGAATGGCCGACCGTTGCAAAAACAAAGGTGTCATCGCCGTATGAGGTTAGAATGGTACGCTTAGCCATCTTTTCTAATGGCTTCAGCTTTTCTGCCATTTCATACAGTATCATATCTCCGACATAATGTCCGTACATCGTAGTTATCATTTTAAAACGGTTAATATCAATATATAACAGGACAATCGTTTCTCCATCCTTTAGCGAAGCAATCATTTTTTCCAAACTTGATAGTAAATATCTCCTATTTTTTAGTCCGGTGACAAAATCCTGATCCAAAAGATGCTGTAGTACTCTATTCTTTTCTTCCAATTCCTCCGTACGGACTTTTACCTTCTGCTCCAGCTCATTATTAATTTCATGTTCTTTGCGAAACAAACCTTCTTTATAAATATTGCTTTGAATATAGGTAGATAACATATTATAGATTAGAATTACCGTTATAAACTGCAGAAGATTTGTTACCTCAAAGCCTTTGAATATGATTAATAGAACCGGTGCAAGCACAAGGGCATAGGATTTCCCTTTTCGCCCGGTATTATGTAGTTCCGTATGTAAATCTGAAGCCCTTATATCTAACTGTATCATAGCTGCAATTGCTATTAACAGGAATGCAGTAACATAAATTGCGTCTATTATCGTATTAGGGTCATAGGCACCGAAAAAGCACTGATAATAATATACTAAATCAGTCATTGAAAATAACAATACTCCAGCAGATATAAATCTTAACAACCATGGCAATTTCCCTGCCCGTATTGACATAAACCAAATTGCTATCCAGATTATCATTAAAATGTCTAATAGGATACATAAGGATGATATCCAATCACTTCGAAGCAGAACTATATTTTTCACATTTTCATCTAAAAATACAATCCATACTAACTCAATCACAAAAAAAGATATTATAATTGAGTCTAACAAAACCTGAACGCTATTCCATTTACGAAGTACATAATAACCATACAAAGAAAGCGAAATTGCCATTAATAAATTCGTTAATGAATAACAGTAAGTAATCACCGTTACTTCCTCTGGGTTAATATCTAATACCATATCGTAAAAGGCAAATAGAACATCTGCGGCCACCCAGGATAAAATGCCAAGACTTAATAACAAGCCCATAAATCGGATATTTTTTCTGTTTTCGTTAAGATAAAAAGCTTTATATACTGCAATAAATGCTATGAGAGTTATACTAGGAGACAATAAATTCCCCAAAAAATCTGATTTAACTATCGTAGCCGCAAAATAACACAAAAAGAGTATTAGGATAAAGACACGTCCAACTTTTTTCATCGTACCCACCATCCTTCTTTGGATCAGTCACCGACAACA
>JAQUYQ010000029.1 GCA_028691795.1 Herbinix sp. | reverse complement strand
ACAAGGAGATATAATCATGGATGAAAGAATTAAAATTTTGGCCCATAATTTGGTGAACTATTCTATGGAAGTAAAACAGGGTGAAAAAGTTTATGTTCACTATATCGGTTCTGCAACACAGGATCTGGCTAGACAGTTGGTAAAAGAAGTTTACGCTGTGGGTGCAGTTCCGTTTGTTCATTATACTGACATAAGGCTTCAAAGAGAAGTGCTTCTTAATTGCACCGAGGAGCAGATGTCACTTATGGCTAAAATAGATGCAGAAGAGATGGAGCATATGAATTGTTATGTAGCAATTCGTGGTGCGGATAATATAGCCGAACTTGCGGATGTTCCCTCCGAGAAAATGAGTCTCTATGAAACCTATTATCAGACACCGGTTCACCATGATATACGCGTCAAGAAAACAAGATGGGTGGTTCTGCGTTATCCCAATGCCGCTATGTCTCAGTTAGCAAATATGAGTATGGAAGCTTTTGAAGACTTCTATTTCAGGGTATGTAATTTGGATTATTCCAAAATGGGTGAGGCTATGATGAACCTTGTAGAATATATGAAGCGCACGGACCGTGTTAGAATTGTTGGTCCTGGAACAGACTTAAACTTTTCAATTAAAAATATCCCTGCGATACCTTGCTCTGGAGATCGAAATATTCCTGACGGAGAAGTTTATACAGCACCGGTTAGAAATTCCATCAACGGAACCTTGACATATAATACACCGGCTGTATTTCAGGGCTTTACTTATGAGAATATATCCTTTTGTTTTGAAAACGGGAAAATAGTAAAGGCAACTGCAAATGATACCACACGGATTAACCATGTATTAGATATTGATGAAGGAGCACGCTATATCGGCGAATTTGCAATTGGTGTAAATCCTTATATTTTAAAACCGATGAAAGATACCTTGTTTGATGAAAAAATTATGGGTTCCTTCCATTTTACACCGGGTAACTGTTATGAGTCAGCTCCTAATGGCAATTCCTCAGCAATTCATTGGGATTTGGTATGTATTCAGACACCGGAATTTGGCGGTGGAGAGATTTATTTTGACGATGTATTGATCCGTAAAGATGGACGATTTGTTGTAAAGGAATTAGAGTGCTTAAATCCGGAGAATCTAATATAAGAGGTAAAGAACTTATATTAGAAATAGAAAAATACAATTCATTTTGAATGATTATGCCGTTGGTAGCGGCGGAAGGAGAAAAAACATGAAATTACTGACAGCAGTAATCCCTTGTTATAATTCAGCGGCTTATATGAACCATGCCATAGATACCTTGTTGTCCGGTGGGGAAGAGATGGAGATTATAATCGTAAACGATGGATCTTCTGATGATACTCAGAAAATAGCAGAGGAATATCATAATAAGTATCCAAACATTATAAAGGTTATAAAACAAGAAAACGGTGGACATGGGGAAGCGGTTAACACTGGTTTGGCAAATGCTACGGGAGTATACTTTAAGGTAGTGGATAGCGACGATTGGGTAAATGAGAAGGCACTTTGCCAGGTAATGGAAGGACTTAAGAACCTGATTGCGGATGGAAAAAGTCCGGATTTATTCTTAGCTAACTATGTATATGAGAAAGCAGATGTAAAAAAGAAGAAGGTAATTAATTATAACTGGGCATTACCAAAAGATCAAATTTTTACCTGGGATGATATTATGCATTTTAAGCAAAGTCAAAATATCCTGATGCATTCTACTATTTATCGTACAAAACTATTAAAAAGCTGTGGAATTCATCTCCCAAAACATACCTTCTATGTGGATAACATTTTTGTTTATCAGCCATTGCCGTCTGTAAAAACTTTATACTACATGGATGTTAATTTATATCGTTATTATATAGGGCGAGCGGATCAGTCGGTAAATGAGCAGGTTATGATTCGTCGTATTGATCAGCAGCTTAAAATTACTAAGATTATGATTGAATCTCATGATATAACACAGATAAAAAGCAGAAAACTTCAAAATTACATGATTAAATACCTTTCTATGATGATGACGGTAAGTAGTGTATTCCTAATAAAGGAAGGCAGTGAAGAAAGTTTGGCAAAGAAGCAGGATTTATGGGATTACCTAAAGAATTATGACAAACGTCTTTATAAAAAAATTAGATCACAAATCCTTGGAAGATCCATGAACCTGCCAGGGAAGTTTGGACGTAAAATAATTGAGATGGGTTATAATGTTACTAAGAAGATTTATGGGTTCAATTAAATCAATAAATAAGAGAAATTTGTAATTTATATAATGATAAGTCGGTAAATAATACGCAATAAAATATAAGTTCATTTATATTCATTTTAATCTGCAAATTCGACTTATGACATCCATTTCATTAATTGTTATAAATAAAAAACCGCAGCAGTAAAACAGGTTAT
Organism: Herbinix sp.; assembly: GCA_028691795.1. Classification (GTDB taxonomy): domain Bacteria; phylum Bacillota; class Clostridia; order Lachnospirales; family Lachnospiraceae; genus Mobilitalea. The sequence continues at coordinate 21,496 of JAQUYQ010000029.1, read as the reverse complement.
CCAGATTTACTGCTGCAGTTTTTTGTTGCGGTTTTACTTATATATTAGATAGTTCCTGCTTTGTTTTTTTGGTGACCTTTACCCAGGAGGGAATGTAAACAATCACATACAGGATGATATTTAAGATCAAAGCTCCAAATACATCCAAAACAGAATGTTGTTTTAAATATACCGTAGACAGACAAATCATTACCGTAAGAATTAATGCAAACCATTGAAACCATCTAATTTTGTGAAGACGTTCACTTTTATTAATTGCAATAAAGGCGCCCACGGAATTAAATACATGGATGCTTGGAAATACATTAGTAGGGGTATCGACGCTATAAATTTTTGCAAGCATATCAATAAAAATATTACTTCTTCCTAAGGAGTTTAAGTCAACCCTCAAGTCATGCCCGTTGTGGAAGAAGGTATATATGATAAGACAAATCGTCATTCCAGTGAATAAATAAGCACAGCATTTATAAAAATCCTGCTTTGAGGTAAGAAAAAAGTAAGCTACTGTTGTAAAGATATAAGCGAACCATATAAAATAAGGAATGATAAAAAGCTCATTAAAAGGAATTAGGTCATCTAGTTTTGAATGAATGATAGTGAAATTCCTTGTTACAGCATGTTCCAAATAATTAAACCATATTAAATAAACAAAAAAATAGGACAGAATAAGACCATGTTTATATTTAAAAAATAATTTTTTTAAGGCATTTTGCTTTTTCACGCAAGCACGACCTTTCTATATTTCTATTGATATTCAACACATTATTAAGCTTTGTAATTATAGCATAGAATAAATGTGATAACAATATACTTAAAATTATTTTTGACAATCCAATATATTACATCCAAAGTTATGGAAGTAACTCAAGATTAAAAGAACATATTTGAATAGTTCCAGCCATTCTACATATGTTAAACTGATGTTGCTTTTTTGTAATTTGCCTGGTTTTGGTTGTATAATTATGATGCATTACCCAGAAAAAGACTATTAAAATTAGTAATGGACATAATATTATAAAATATTTATAATTAAGTTAACCATATAAATAGAAGATCATGGATAAAATGATATAAAGTGTAATTAAATCAGCTTTTTATTGATTGTTTTAGTTATTATACTTGGAGGTAGAAGTATGAAACGAGTATTTATAGTAGTGTTAGATAGTGTCGGCGTGGGAGAGCTGCCGGATGCTGGATTATATGGTGATGTAGGCAGCCATACGCTATATGCTGCATCAACAAGTACTTATTTTGATATGCCGAATATGAAGAAGTTGGGACTCTTTCAAATTGACGGAGTGAAAGATAAATATCCCCAGTTAGAGGGAAATACTTCTTTTGAGGGAACCATTGCCAGAATGGCAGAGAAGTCAAAGGGAAAGGATACAACCACGGGACATTGGGAGATAGCAGGTATTATTTCAGAAAAACCATTTCCAACGTATCCAAATGGATTTCCGGAAGAAGTTCTGAAGCTATTTGCAGAACAAACAGGACGTAAGGTTATTTGCAACCTGCCCTATTCAGGTACAGACGTTATAAGGGATTACGGGAAGGAACATGTGGAGACGGGCGCTTTAATTGTCTATACCTCAGCAGACAGTGTATTTCAAATAGCGGCACATGAGGAAGTAGTCCCCTTAGAAGAATTATACCACTACTGTGAAATTGCGAGAAATATTCTGACCGGTGAGCATGGCGTGGGCCGCGTCATTGCAAGACCCTTTATCGGAATATATCCGAATTATAAACGTACCGCCAACCGCCATGATTTTTCATTAATTCCGCCAACCTCCATGCTCGATCAGCTGAAGGAGAAAGGTCTTGATGTTCTTGGTGTTGGTAAAATATATGATATTTTTGCTGGGAAGGGTATTACTGATACAGTACGTACTCATGATAATGCAGAAGGAATAGAAAAATTAATTGAGCGTACAGGAAGGAATTTTGAGGGGCTTTGCTTTGTTAATTTGGTCGATTTTGATATGGTTTATGGACATCGTAATGATGTGGACGGATATGCGAAGGCACTTACCTATTTTGATCAGCAGCTTCCAAGAATATTAGAGGGACTTCGTGAAGATGACATCCTTATGGTTACGGCTGATCATGGCTGCGATCCATCAACACCTTCCACAGACCATTCAAGAGAGTATATTCCGTTAGTAATTTACGGCGATAAAGTAAAAAAGGGTGTAAACCTTGGAACCAGGCAGTCTTTTTCTGATATTTCGGCAACAATATTAGATTATTTTGAGTTAGAAAAACAGGTAGCAGGAACCTCCTTCTTAAATAATATTATAGAATAGGAAAGGTTTATAACAATCCATTGGTGAATTCCAATTAAAATTGAAGCCAGAATAAAAATATCATAACTGATGGGTTTTTCACATAACTTAAATGCTTATTATATTAAGCATATCAAAAATTATAAACTATGAATTTTCAGTTATATGCTGTAAAATACGGGAGAGTAGTATCATGGACAGAATAACACATCCAATATCACCGCTTTATAATAAGGATTCCAAATTATTAATATTGGGATCCTTTCCCTCGGTCAAATCCAGAGAGGGCGAGTTCTTTTATCACCATCCGCAAAACCGATTTTGGAAGGTAATCAGTGCGGTTTATGGAGAATTGCCCCCTATAACAATCCAGGAGAAAAAAGAAATGTTATTGCGTAATGGGATAGCTGTCTGGGATGTGATACAAAGCTGTGAGATAACAGGCTCATCAGACAGTAGTATTAAGAATGTTATAGCGAATGACCTTACTCAAATACTGAATGAGGCTAATATAAAGCAGATATATACAAATGGGAATACGGCTTCCAATCTTTATAAAAAATATATTTTTCCAATAACAGGGATGGAAAGCGTCAAGCTGCCATCAACCAGTCCGGCAAATGCAGGATGTAATATGGACAGACTGTTGGAAGCTTGGTCTTGTTTGAGAACATGGAGGGGATAATATGCGAATAGTAATACAACGGGTTTTAGAAGCAAAGGTTACAGTAGAGGACAATTGTATCGGATCCATTAAGAAAGGATATCTAATTCTTCTTGGGGTAGGGAAAACAGATACGAAAGAGATAGTGGACAGGTATATTGATAAAATTATTAAGCTGCGTATCTTTGTAGATGAAAACGGAAAAACAAATCTATCTTTAAAGGATGTACAGGGAGAAGTTTTGGTAGTATCTCAATTCACCTTATATGCTGATTGCAGAAGAGGAAACCGTCCTGATTTTATCAGTGCAGCAGGAGCCGAAAAGGCAAATGAATTATATGAATATTTCTTAAACTGCATAAAAGAAAGACTTGGAAAGGTGCAGGCAGGAGAATTTGGTGCTGATATGAAAGTATCACTTGTGAATGATGGGCCCTTTACGATTGTACTGGATGAGAATTTAGTATAACGAGAAAGCTTAGGTAAGATATTCAAATAATAAAGACAAATTATAAAACCTTGGTTAAAGATGGGGATGTTGCAAAACATGAGCTAATTTTGCAACATCCTCATCTTTTAATTCATAAGATATAATAGGAACACTTTCTAGAACATCATGTTTTTATTTATGGGGAATATACTTATTATTAAGATATCATTTATGAGGCTCTTTATGACATCGCAAGAAAACCCTATTATTAGTGAAGATTTTGCTGATTTATTATTAGAATACGCTGGAGATATAGCAATTTTTGAGCCGTTTGGGAGTGCACCAGTGAATATAATTAATGATTTTGCTGCCGTAGTTCATATTCCGGTTCAACAGATGACGAGTAATTCCGTACTGGAATTTGGCTATGCTGCAATACCATCACTGTTTGGATTGGTAAGTCATGAAAGCTTAGAAGCGTCCGGTATATTTAGGTTACGTAATATACCAAATTTTGATCTTAGAGGCCAAGGAGTTTTAGTTGGAATAATAGATACAGGGATTGACTATACGAATCCGATTTTCCAAAATTCCGATAAAACCACTAGAATAGTGTCAATTTGGGATCAAACAATAGTTAGCGAAAACCCACCAGAAGGAAGAGGCTATGGAACAGACTTTGCCAGGGAACAGATTAACCAGGCTTTACAAACAGAAGATCCCTATCAAGTTGTTCCTAGCAGGGATGAAAATGGCCATGGAACGATGGTGGCAGGAATTGCAGGCGGTGCACAAGTTCCTGAAAGTGACTTTGAGGGGGTAGCACCGGGAGTAGAATTTGTTGTAGTAAAGTTAAAACAAGCTAAAAAATATCTAAGAGATTTCTTTTTTATACCTGATGAGGCAGTATGTTATCAAGAAACTGATCTCCTATCTGCCATTGAATATGTCCTTAATACCTCGGTAATCTTACAAAAGCCAATTGTACTCTGTATCGCTTTAAATACCTCACAGAGTGCCCACGATGGAAGGGGAATGACAAGCAGCTATTTATCAACAGTTGCAACGCGGTCTGGTACTGGGGTTGTGGTTGCAGCCGGAAATGAAGGGAATGCCAGAAGACATTATTTTGGGTTAGTGAGTTCCTCTGTTGGATATGATGTGGTAGAACTTAATGTCGGTGAAAATGAAAAAGGCTTTTCAATGGAGCTTTGGGGGCAGTCTCCAAGCATTTTTTCCATTGATATTTTATCACCATCAGGTGAGTATATTCCAAGAATTACTGCTGTGCGAAATGAAAATAGAGAGATTAATTTTGTATTTGAAATAACAACTATTTATATAGATTATAGAATTGTGGAAAGTGAAAGTGGAGATCAACTTATTCTCATGCGCTTTTCAAACCCTTCTCCAGGAATTTGGAGGTTTAATGTATATGAGAGAGGAAACTTAAACATTGGTTTTCATATATGGCTGCCGATGGAAGGCTTTATATCAAACAATACCTTTTTCATACGGTCGGACCCTTATACAACAATACTAGCATTGGGCAATGCACAGATACCGGTAACCATAACGGCATATAATAATGCTGATGACAGTCTGTTTATAAATTCCAGCAAAGGTTATACAAGACTTGGCGCAGTAAAACCGAACATAGCTGCTCCAGGTGTGAATATAATAGGCCCTACCTTAGATCATGGTTTCAAGGAATTTACCGGTACCAGTATTTCTTGCTCTCATACAGCAGGAGTCGTAGCAATGATACTGGAATGGGGTGTTGTTAAAGGTAATTTATTAGGAATGAGTACAATTGAGATTAATAAACTTCTCATGAGGGGAGCCAGAAGAGAAGTGGGAGTGGAATATCCAAATCGTGATTGGGGGTTTGGAATTTTAGATATATATAACGTGTTTGACAGCCTTAGAAGTGGAGCTGTATAAAATAAAAAAGCCCTTGGAACAAATGGAGGTAGTTATGACTGGTGAGGGAATAAATAATTATATGGGCGAAGACTATGCAGACTTCATTGTAGATTATCGTACGAATCCAAGAATTGCAGAACTATTTCCCGGTGCTGCAATTCTTGATATAAATAATACATATGCAATAATATATCTTCCGGTTTCCCAATTTGCGAATAGGATGATGAGGGGCATTAGACTACTTATTGTTCCAAATGTATATGGGTTGGCAAGTGAAGTCAGCTTAGAGGCTTCTGGTGTCCAAAAAATACGTAGCATGCCGGATTTTAACCTTAGAGGAGAAGGTGTATTAATCGGGATTATTGATACTGGGATTAATTATACGCTGCCAGCTTTTAAAAAGGAGAATGGCACTACAAAAATTAGGTCAATATGGGACCAGACAATTAAGAGTGTGAATGGAGCTCAATCTTCCACAAATTTTGGTACAGAATATAAGGAAGAACAGATTAATCAGGCGTTGCAAAACGAGAATCCACTTACAGTGGTACCAAGTACGGATGAAGATGGTCATGGTACAATGCTTGCGGGAATTGCTGCAGGTACGGAAAATAGTACGGAGGGTTTTTATGGAGTAGCACCCGAGGCAGAACTTGTTATAGTAAAATTAGCACAGGCTAAAAAATATCTCAGAGAGTTTTATTCCATACCGGAGGGTGTAATATGTTACCAAGAAAATTACATTATGTGGGGAGTGCAATATTGTCTTGATGTGGCCAGACAATTAGAACGTCCGATCGCTATATGCATCGGAGTTGGGACGTCCCAATCGGGTCATGATGGAACTGCCCCGCTATCAGAGCTATTAAATATGTATGCAGATTTTCCTCGGGTAGGTATTGTAACTGCAATAGGAAATGAAGGCAATTTAGGAAGGCATTATTATGGAACAATTGATCCTGCGGTAGGTAATACTTCGTTAGAGTTTAATGTTGGTGAAAACGATAAGGGTTTCTCCATGCAGCTATGGGGTGAAGCTCCCGGTATTTTCAGTATTGATATATTGTCACCCTCCGGCGAGTATATCCCAAGAATTTCTGCCGGTTTACAGGTGAGCCGGAGAATTTCGTTTATTTTTGAACAGACGATTATTAATGTAGAGTATCAGACGGTAGAACCTAGAACGGGAGATGAATTAATTCTTCTTAATTTTCATAATACAACGCCCGGTGTTTGGAAGATTACTGTTTATGGACAAGGAAATCTAGTTGGTAATTTTCATATATGGCTGCCCATGGGTAATTTTATTTCAAAGGATACCTATTTTATTAAACCTAATATTTACACCACAGTCGTAGCTCCTGGGGATGCAGTAGTGCCTATTTCGGTAACAGCATATAATCCGGTAGGGGATTCCTTGTATGCTAATGCAAGTAGGGGATATACTCGAACGAATACAATCAAACCGGAACTTGCAGCACCCGGAGTAAATTACCTCGCACCAACATTAGACGGGGGCTATACAAATTTTACAGGAACGGGGGTAGCATCAGCTCACACAGCAGGGATTGTAGCACTTTTGCTAGAGTGGGGAGTAGTTAGAGGTAATCAGCAAAACATTGATACATTAGAAATAAAAAAATATTTAATTCGCGGAGCCAAAAGGAGTAGTAATCTAACCTATCCAAATAGGGATTGGGGGTATGGAATTCTGGACATCTATAATGCCTTTGATGTTTTAAGATCCAGCGTTTAAATAATTTTATTATTTTAATTAATAAGAAAAAACTTTATATAAAAATAAAATCTGAAATAAATGTATAAACTTTCCCATTTTACAAACAATATTATTAGTAAAGTAGATAACTAATAACTGCATATTCAAATTTCGTAAGATGGAGGAAGATCTTGTATGAAAGCAACAGGCATTGTAAGAAGAATAGATGACCTTGGTCGCGTTGTAGTACCAAAAGAAATTAGACGAACTTTAAGAATAAGAGAAGGAGATCCCCTGGAAATATTTACAGATAGAGAAGGTGAAATCATATTAAAGAAATACTCACCAATCGGAGAATTGGGGCAATTTGCAAAACAGTATGCTGATTCACTCAATCAAACAACAGGACACATTGTTGCAATTGCAGATAAAGACCAATTTATAGCAGTTTCGGGACCGACTAAAAAAGACTTAATATCCAAGGGCATCAGCCATGATCTCGAAGAAGCTATCAATGAGCGAGAGGTTGTACTTGCTGCGAAGGACGATAAGAATTTTATAAAAATTATGAATGATGATGATTCGGAATTTACGTATCAAGTTATTACACCAATCATTAGTGAGGGTGATGCTATTGGTGCTGTCATTATTTTGACAAAGGATGCGAAAATGAAATTTGGCGATTTAGAGATTAAGCTGGCAAGTACAGCAGCTTCATTTTTAGGAAGACAGATGGAACAATAGATCAATACATGGAATGCACTCCAATATGCGATTCACTAGTGAATCATACTATGGAGTGCTTTTACTATTACTGTTCACACCCCAACTAAAGCCGATGATGTGATTTCTGGCAGGGGTGTGAACAGTAACTTTTTACTTTGTACTATACTAATTTCCTTGTAAATTCTGGAAGATTACTGTTATAATTGATTTATGTGACGCGGGTGATCGTTTATATAGGTTTACAGGGAATGGAGGAAGCTATGTCGAATTATAGTTTTGAGGATTTTATGAATATCATACGAAAACTTAGGAGTAAGGAGGGGTGCCCCTGGGATAGAGAACAGACGCATGAAAGCTTAAAAACCTGTTTAATAGAAGAATGTTATGAGACAATTGAAGCGATTGACAATAAAGATAATGAGAATTTATGTGAAGAACTCGGAGATATATTGCTTCAGGTGACTCTTCATAGTGCCATAGCGGAAGAAACACAGGAATTTAGTATAGATGATGTTATTACTGCAGAGACAGAAAAGATGATTCGAAGACATCCTCATGTATTTGGAGATACAGTTATAAACAATTCTGAGGGAGTTGTGAAGAACTGGGAAGAAATAAAAAAGATGGAAAAGAAAGCTAATAATATAGTTGAAGAAATTCTGGAGGTACCGAAAGCGTTTCCGGCTACAATCCGAGCAGAAAAAATACAGAAGAAAGCATCGAAGGCAGGAATGGATTTTGAAGGGTATGAACAGGTGTTTAAAAAGGTATATGAAGAGCTTCAAGAATTGAGAGAATCCATTGAGAATGGGGATAAAAGAGAGATTGAAGAAGAATATGGAGATGTTCTTTTCACAATCGTTAATTTATCTCGTTTTTTACAATTAAATGCAGAAAATTCCTTGACAAATGCCACTAATAAGTTTATAAATAGATTTGTAGATGTCTTTGCTCTAGCTGAGAGCAGAGGTAAGAATCTATGCGAGCTATCCCCTATGGAGCAAGACGTTTTATGGAGGGAAGTAAAATTATCGTTTGATTAAAATATAGCAATTACTTTAGAGGAGGAGCATATCCATGAACAAAGCAGAATTAGTTGCAGCGATTGCAGAAAAAACAGAGTTTTCCAAAAAGGATTCAGAGAAAGCATTAAAGGCTTTTATTGACGTAGTTACAGAAGAATTAACAAAGGGTGAGAAAGTTCAATTAGTTGGGTTTGGTACTTTTGAAGTATCCGAGAGACCAGAAAGAACAGGTAGAAATCCTTTAACAAAGGAAGCAATTACAATTGCTGCTTCTAAAGCACCGAAGTTCAAAGCAGGTAAGGCATTAAAGGATGTTATTAATGCATAGTTGATTGTAAACGAAAAAGGCTGTTTTAAATTCCGGCTCTCATTGGGGTGTAGGGTTTTTAAAACAGCCTTTTTGTTATAATTATAGTGTAATTTATTCGCCTTATTCTACATTGCTTGTAATGCAGTAGGCAGCAGAATGGAGAATATATGAGATTAGATAAATTTTTAAAGGTATCAAGACTAATAAAACGACGTACAATAGCCAATGAAGCTTGTGATGCAGGCAGAGTTACTGTTAACGGGAAGCCGGCAAAGGCATCTGCGACGGTTAAGACGGGTGACATCATTGAGATAGGATTTGGTAGTAAGGGTGTAAAAGTAGAAGTACTGGACGTTCAGGAAACTACCAAAAAGGATGATGCAAAGGAACTTTATAAGTACCTTTAATATATTGCATAGCCGTATGTAATTAGGAGAAGTAAATTAAAGAAGTACAAAGATGAATGCTACTGAAAATCATTTTTGTACTTCTTATTATTTACGGAAACTTCACAGTTAATAATTATTGATATGCTTAATAAAATCAGCATTTAAGATATTTACCTACATTTTTGACCATGTATAACAGGAATATTACGGATGTTCCTTTGATTGGCATGAAGTAGTAAATCTTCTCATATACTTAAAAAGATATATCTTGTTCTATTTTTTGCAACAGTATATCGGAAGGTATATAGTGTGAAAAATCAAAGATTTTTCACACGCAACTTTGTGCCTGCGGCCCAAAGTTTGCAGGCTTTGATAAAAGGCATGGTTATTTATATGAGGAGGTTTTATTAATGGAAGAAAAACAGCAGATTCTGAAGGGTCACAAGTTAAATATTAATGCTAGAAAAAATGCTATGATTACAGGGGTGAACGATGTGCTTTCTTTTGATTCAGGAGAGGTTTTACTTCAAACCGAACAGGGAGTTTTAATGATTCGGGGAAGTGAATTACATGTAAATAGGCTTACTCTTGAAAAAGGAGAAGTAGATATCGATGGGAGGATTGACAGCTTAACATATTCTGACACAGCAGGCGGGGGTAAGTCGGGTGAATCCTTATTTGGCAGGCTTTTTAAGTAGGAGGCTTGTATGAATCATGATATTTCAGTTGAACTCCAGTTTTTCTTAATCTCCGTATTATGGGGCGCAATATTACTGCTTGTTTATGATTGCCTGCGTATTTTCCGCAGACTGATTAAGCATGATACTTTTTTTGTGGCACTTGAGGACCTTATCTTTTGGGTTTTTGCAAGCTTATTCATTTTTATTATGATGTATAAGGAAAATAACGGAATTATTCGTGGTTTCTCAGTTATGGGAATGGCAATCGGGATGGTACTATATCATTACATAGTCAGTGATTTCATTGTAAGTATGATTACGAAATTAATTCGCACGTTAATTAGCCCGTTCGTATTTGCTATAAATAAGATAAAAGGATTTGTCAGATTTATATGGCTTAGGGGGAAGAAAGCGGTAAATTTCATAATTAGACGATTGAAAAAATGGACAAAATCAGTTAGAATAGCATTAAATAAAAGAAAACAGGTAACAGCAGTTCAAAGGCAGCAGCGTTTAAAAGAGAAAATGCTTAAAAATCAAAAAAAGGAAGAGAAAAAACAATCCAGTGAAAAATCAAAGATAACAAAATCAGAGAAGAATAAGAAACAAAAAGTAGATATAAAACAAAAAGATAATAAGAAACAAAAAGAAAATAAGAAACAAAAAGTAGACAATCAACATAATAAAGACAAGCAACAAAATAAAAAACAGAGACCGATATCTAATAAAAGCGGATATGATATAAATGTATTAGCAAACAAAGACAGATAACTAATAAAAGCTGATAAGTAATAAAAGCATTAACAAAGATCGATATCTAATAAAAGCGAATATGATATAAATGTATTAACAAACAAAGACAGATAACTAACAAAAGCGGACTAGTAATAAAAGAAGATAAGTAATAAAAGAAGATAAGTAATAAAGGCAGATAGAATAAAGCACATTAAAAATAAAGTCTGATAAAAATAAAAGCATCTAATGACAAAATTATTAAAAAGAACGAATAAGTAAATAATAACCAAGAGGTAAAATCTACGTTATGGAGTATTTTGGGAGATGAAATAAAAATGAGACAGAGACGAAAAAAAAGGACAGGCATTGGAGTAATTGCATTTGTTGTTTTAATTCTGTTTGGGATTGTATCCTACCGTCGAATTGGGTTGGCAGAAGAGAAAGAGAAAGCAGCGATTACAATTGAGCGGCTTAATGTTCAGATACAAGAGCAGAAGGAACGTGAAATCGATATAGAGAATCTCAGAAAATATACCAAAACAAAACAATACATTGAAGACATTGCAAGAGAGAAACTAGGATTGGTTTATGAGGATGAGATTATCTTTGAGCCAAAAGAATAATTCTAATATATAATGGTTAATATGTGAATAAAATGATTGACAACCAGTCAGAAAGCAGATATAATAAATTTCGTCACTTTGGCGAAGTAGCTCAGCTGGCGAGAGCACGCGGTTCATACCCGCGGTGTCGGCGGTTCAAATCCGTCCTTCGCTATTAATTTTAAGGAGTTGTTTTTAACAGCTCCTTTTTTGTGTGTAAATTTAATTATACGTACCAAAAATAGCTTCACCATTACTATTTATACAAATATAAAAAGAATTTTGAATCATATAAACAACATTTTCTAAGGGTACCTCGAGATTTATCGAGGAGAATTTTTTATGTTCTTAAATTTAATGAGGCCCCTTAATTCGAGATTATCGACTTTTCTATGGAGTTCTTGTCAAAAAGTTTTTTATAAAACTGGATTTATTTTGACAAAGATTTCAATATCTCCTGCCTATAATTACAACACAGTCATTGAACCACATGGGAGAAACAGGAGGAAAATTAAAAATGAAAAGCATAAATAAGAGAACATTACTTATTCATTTTATTGGCTTTGTTGTTGCGAGGGCATCATTTTATGGAATGAACCCTCTGGCAATCGGATATTTTACAGCTTCGTATCTAGGAAAAACGGGAGGAGGTCTGGCGTTCTCTGCAGCTTTTCTTGGTGTAGCTTCTGTAATGAATCCATCTCAGATTCTAAAATACTCCCTAGCAATGATCGGAGCAGTAATACTGATAGAATCCCCATTATTAAAAAACAGGAACATACCAAAGACTATCTGTTATGTGCTTCCGTCCTTATTACTTGCTATTTTTTCTATGGTAGAAATAGAAACAGATGGTTTAGTATCAAAGTCTGCAGCATTGTCAATTCTAGAGGCAGTAATATCTGTTATATCAGCTGCCATGTTTAAAAACGGTATTGATTATATTGTACAAGCTGTAAAAGGCTTTAAAATGAATAATGAACAAATGGTCAGTACGGCAATTATAGTTGCAGTAGTCATTTATGCAATACCTGATTTCGGGATTAGTTACATCGCCCCGATGGAAACAGCGGTATTTTTTATAATACTATTTTTTACATACAAATATGGAGTTGGACAAGGTACAATTACAGGTGCGGTATGTGGTTTTGTCTTAAGTCTAAGAGGTGCACCGATTTCAGACGTAGCGATGTTTACAATGATGGGTATAATCCCTGCTATTTTTAGAGAAATGGGAAGATTTCCAACCGCCTCTATCTATATGATAACAGCAGCACTAATGGGCATCGTGAATGAAAGCATGGAGCTTAATATAAAAGAAATCGGGGCATTGGTATCAGCAATCATACTGTACTTATTGCTTCCGGGTAGTTTGATTTACCGTGTAGATGCAGCCGGAGGAACAGGTAGACAGGAGCTTTTGGCCTCACAGAATTTAAAAAGGATTGCCAAGACCAGAATGAAAATATTCTCGGAGTCCTTTTTAAAGTTGTCTAAAACACTTGATACGATTACGGAGAAACAGACAAAATTAAAGCAGAATGAGATTAATAGTATCTTTGAGGATATCTCGGAAAAGCTATGTAAGAATTGTAGTAACTGCAATCAATGTTGGGAAAATAATTTTAAACAAACTTATCAGGCGGCCTGTACTATGTTTGAGGTAGCAGAGAAAAAGGGTATCATAAAGATGGATGATATTCCAACTGATTTTTTGGAGGACTGTATCTGTGCAAACGAATTTATTGCAGAAACAAATCGGGGCTTTGAGATTGCAAAACTAAATCAAGTATGGCATAGTAGAATTTCCGAGAGCAGGGAGGTTATTGCAGAGCAGCTGAAAGAAGTATCCTCTGTGATTCAGGATATCACCGGTGATATCTACGGTGCAGTGGAAGTGGCACGTTCGGAAGAGGAACGTGTTATAAAGAGACTGCGGTCGGAACGTATTATAACAAAAGAGATTACCATTTTTGACCGAGGAGATAAGAGAAAAGAAATATATCTTACTGCGTCGTGTAAAGGTGGAAGATGCATTACAGCAAAAGAAGCGGCATTTGTGATATCAGATGTATTAGGCGTAAAAGTAAAAGTGTCCGAAGCATCTAAAGCAGTCATATCAAAGGAATTTGAAAGTTTTATTTTTGTAGAAGATACAAAATTTAAGATTCTTAACGGAGTAGCCAGGGCAATGAAAGAATCTGTTTCCGGAGATAACTTTTCCATTCTTAAGCTGGAGACAGGAGAATATATGTTGGCCTTATCTGATGGGATGGGTACCGGTAAGGATGCCGGTGATGAAAGCGAAATGGTTATGTCTTTATTAGAGCAGATGATTGAGTCCGGCTTTAAAGCAGAAACGGCAATTAAATTAATAAATTCCAGCCTGGTTCTTAAATCAGATAGACAGACCTTTTCAACCATTGACATGAGTATCATTAATTTATTTACAGGAATGTGTGAGTTTATCAAAATCGGTGCAGCGGCGGCTTTTATAAAAAGAGATAACTGGGTAGAAACCATAAGCTCCACCACATTACCGATTGGGATGTTTGGCAATGTAGATTACGATACGGTAACAAAGAAACTATATGAGGGGGACATTATCATAATGGTTACCGATGGCGTTCTTGACAGCATCAAAGGAGATAACAAGGAAGCGTGTATGGAGCAGATGATCCTGGAGATAAAGAGTAAAAATCCTCAGGAAATTGCAAATAGAATTCTTGACAAGACCTTATCACAAAGTAATTTTACACCAATGGATGATATGACTGTAATAACAGCAGGAATATGGTTAAAATAAGATAAAAAGAGAAAAATCAATTGAAATATAGTTTTAAAAGTATTAGAATATTAATAAATTTTTCAAGTATTTTTTAATAAGATTGGATAAAAATGTTAAGTAAAGCATGGGATTATATCAAATTGAATAATATGATAGAAAAGGGAGATAGGATTGTTGTTGGAGTTTCCGGAGGTGCTGATTCTATCTGCCTTTTGTATGTGCTGGGGAAACTTGTCAGAGAACTGGAGGCTGCACTTGTTGTAGTACATGTTAATCATTGCATCCGCGGTGAGGAAGCAGATCGGGATGAAAGGTTTGTAGAGCAAATGTGCAGTCATATGGGCATAGAATTCTATCGCTACACATTTGATGTAAAAAAGCTTGCAAAAGAGCAAGGCTTATCAGAAGAGGAAGCGGGCCGGAATGTCCGGTACGAGGCTTTTTTAGATACTTGTAAAACGAGAATGTGTAATAAAATAGCAGTTGCTCATAATAAAAATGATAATGCAGAGACAGTATTGTTTCATCTTTTTCGAGGTACAGGAATAAAAGGGCTTTCTGGAATTGATCCGAAAAGAGCGGTAACCGAGGAATTTGGTGAGATTACAATAATTCGTCCACTTTTGTGTGTTGAACGGAAGGAAATTGAAGAGTTTTTAAGAGAAGAAGGCATAAATTATCAAATAGATTCCACAAATCTAACTGAAGATTATACTAGAAACAAAATTCGTAATAAAATACTGACCTATGCCGTGAAAGAAATTAATTCAGGAGCCGTAGGTAATATTAGCGAAGCAGCCTCTCAGTTAAGAGAAGCTTTGGAGTATATGAATGATAATATCGAATTACGTTACGGGGCATTGGTGAAACAGACAGGTATAACCTATCGAATTTCAGTGAAAGCTATGCTAGCAGAACCGATTGTTATTCAAAAAGGAATCCTGCTTAAGATAATGGAAAACCTGACCGGCAAACGAAAGGATCTTGAAGCGAAGCATATTGAAGTGATTTTGTCTTTGCTTAATAAGCAGGTCGGTAGGTATGTGCATTTACCATATCGGATGATTGCTGAGCGAGAGTATGACGATATAAAGCTATTTTGTGAAAAGGAACATAATATTACAGAGATTGAAAATAAGTCGATGAATCCTATCCCTGTTTTGATACCGGGAAGAGTAATTATCCCGCAGAAACTTAAAATTATTGAAACTGAATTAATTGATTATAAAAAAAGTCAACCTATTCCGAAAAATAGTTGTGCGAAGTGGTTTGATTATGATAAAATAGAGAATGCTGTTGAAATTAGAAATAGAAAAGAAGGAGACTATATTCAAATCAACGATTCGGGTGGAAATAAAAAGTTAAAGGATTATTTTATAGACCATAAAATTCCGAAAAAGCTGAGAGATAGTCAAATATTAATAACCGATGGCAATCATGTAATGTGGATCCCTGGTGAGGGGGAACGGATGAGTGAAAAATATAAAGTAGGTGAAACCACAACAAGGGTACTACTGATGAAAATGTT
This sequence comes from Herbinix sp., assembly GCA_028691795.1. Lineage (GTDB taxonomy): Bacteria > Bacillota > Clostridia > Lachnospirales > Lachnospiraceae > Mobilitalea. Next base: position 5,688 of record JAQUYQ010000029.1, on the reverse strand, counting down.
TGATTTGGAGGAAAATGAAAATGACAGGTAAAGTGAAAGTTATGATATCGGAGGAACAGGTAAACCTTAGAATTAGGGAGTTAGCTGATCAAATCAGTAAGGACCTTGAAGGTAAAAGCGTTCATCTTATCTGCATATTAAAGGGAAGTGTATTTTTCACCTGTGAATTGGCGAAAAGACTAACCATACCGGTTACTATTGACTTCATGTCCGTATCGAGTTACGGAAGTGAGACGGTTAGTTCGGGAAGAGTTCGAATTCTAAAGGATCTGGATGAATCAATTCAGGGAAAGAATGTACTATTAATAGAGGATATCATAGACTCAGGAAGAACATTGGCGTATCTTAAAGAATTACTCGCAACCAGAGCGCCTGAAAGTTTAACGATATGTACCTTACTGGATAAACCCGACCGTAGAGTAACGAGTGTAGATGTGAAATATGTTGGATTTGTTATACCGGATGAGTTTGTAGTAGGCTATGGTTTGGACTATGACCAGTATTACAGAAATCTTCCCTATGTTGGTATTGTTGAATAGTTATATTTGGTGAGTATAATAAATGATTTTAAGGAGGTAATTCATGAGAAAACAGATGAAAGGATATGTTTGGTATATCATCATTCTGCTGATAGTGATTGTTGCATATTACTTATCTAACAGCATTGATTTAAAGGATTCGAATGCATATTCCAAAGCCCAGTTTATTCAGGACATAAATAATGAACAGATAAAAACCATTGATATTTACCCGAATGAAGAGGTCTATACCGGTCAGGTAACTGTTACTATGATGGACGATAAGGAAAAAAGTTTTTATGTTTCAGATATAAGAAATATCGAGAAGATCGCTAGTGATGCAGGATTTGAAAAAATCTTTACTCATAATATCGAAAAGCCAAGCTGGTTTTTAACCACGGTATTACCTTATATTTTAGTATTTATCATTATCATCGTATTATTTTCCTTCCTGTCAAACCAGGCATCGGTTGGCGGAGGTAATAGTAAGGTAATGAATTTTGGTAAGAGTCGGGCTAAGATGACGACGGATGAGAATAAAACAACTACCTTTAAGAATGTGGCAGGCCTTGAGGAAGAAAAAGATGAGCTGAAAGAAATCGTTGATTTCCTAAAATCTCCGAAAAAATATATTCAGGTTGGAGCAAGAATTCCAAAAGGAGTATTGCTCGTAGGCCCTCCGGGTACCGGTAAAACTTTACTTGGCAAAGCAGTAGCAGGTGAGGCAGGAGTACCATTCTTCTCCATCTCCGGATCTGATTTTGTTGAAATGTTTGTCGGTGTTGGTGCGTCGAGAGTGAGGGACTTATTTGAAGATGCAAAGAAAAACTCCCCCTGTATTATATTCATCGATGAAATTGATGCAGTTGCAAGACGCAGGGGAACCGGTATGGGTGGCGGACATGATGAAAGAGAGCAGACCTTGAACCAGTTGCTAGTTGAGATGGACGGTTTCGGAGTAAACGAAGGCATTATTGTTATGGCAGCAACGAACCGTGTAGATATCCTGGATCCTGCTATTCTTAGACCCGGCCGTTTTGACCGTAAAGTTATGGTTGGACGCCCAGATGTAAAAGGAAGAGAAGAAATTCTTCAGGTACATGCAAAAGGAAAACCTTTAGGCGATGACGTTGACCTGAAGCAGGTAGCACAGACAACAGCAGGCTTTACAGGAGCTGATCTTGAGAATCTGTTAAATGAAGCGGCAATTGGTGCGGCCAGGGATAACCGTAGTTTTATAAATGCAGAAGATATTAAGAAATCCTTTATTAAGGTTGGAATTGGTACAGAGAAGAAGAGTAAAGTTATTACGGATAAAGAGAAACGAATTACAGCATATCATGAAACTGGTCATGCAATATTATTCCATAAGCTTCCGGATGTCGGACCCGTATATACTATTTCTATTATACCTACGGGTAACGGAGCAGCTGGATATACAATGCCGCTTCCCGAAAAGGATGAAATGTTTAATACAAAGGGCAGAATGAGACAGGAAATCATTGTAGATCTTGCAGGCAGAGCTGCGGAAGAGCTTGTTTTTGATGATATTACAACAGGAGCATCTCAGGATATTAAGGTAGCTACCAAAACGGCAAGAGCAATGATAACACGTTATGGATTTTCAGAAGCTATCGGTATGGTTAATTATGATAATGATGACGATGAGGTATTCATCGGCAGAGATTTAGCCCATACAAGAAGCTATAGTGAAAATGTAGCTAACCGAATTGATGATGAGGTTAGGTCGATTATAGATGATTGTTATAAAGAAGCAAAACGTATTCTGAACGAAAATAAGGATGTTTTGGATGCTTGTGCAAATCTTTTAATTGAAAAAGAAAGAATTACTCGAGAAGAATTCGAAGCATTATTTGTAACCGCTTAAACAAATGTCATATTATAGGAAATGAAATACAACCATTGTGCATTATGACGGAAAAATCTTCGAAAATTTGTAATGTTTGTGCACACTTATTTTAAGCATCATGGTATACTATGCATGTAAACCCCAATACATTATATAGTTTTTTGCTACACCCCCATAAGTAACAAAAATACCTTCTCCGAAAAAGGACAGTCCCATAACTGTCCTTTTTTATGTTCAAATTTTTGATAACCAACAGGAAATGGAAGTGAAGTGATGTTTATGCCAACTGATCAGAACTGATATATTCTTTCAAAGAAGTGAGTATACTTAAACATAGATGAAGCGCGTTCATTTCAATATACAAAAAACCGGTAAGGTATTCAATAAAGTACCGGACCGGTTTTTGTTTATCATATTTTATATAGACAATTGTAGGAACATATCTTCGATTGAAAGGAATTATCCTATGCTGATTGCTTATAATAATTTCATGAAATATGCTTTTCTTTTCATAACAGGCGGATTTGCCTATGGAGGTATTGAAAATATATTCCGCGGATACTCTCATATCTCTATGTTTATTGCAGGCGGTATTTGTTTTATACTAATCGGACTGTTGAATGAAGTTTATTCTTGGGATATGGCACTTCTAAGTCAGATGGTAATATCAGCTCTGATTATTACCGGTATTGAATTAGTATCAGGGATCATTGTTAATGTATGGCTTAAGCTTAATATCTGGGATTATACTCCGTTACCGTATAATTTCATGGGGCAAATATGCCTGCTGTATACAAATATCTGGTTTTTATTATCCTTGTTTGCTATCTTACTGGATATTACCTGCGTTACTTTCTACTTAAGGAAGAAAAACCGCATTATCGAATTTTCTAAGGAATAAGAACGCAATATTTATCTAACAGCTGAACAGGATGATAAGATAATTTGGAGGTGCGAAGGCCTTCGTCTCCAACATCCTCTTCCCGGTTAATATATTTAATTCCATATTGCATCATCATATCACTTGAGAATTCTTTTACGATCATTTGATAAGAACCCTCATAATCTCTATTCGCTTTTTCAATATGACAATATAAGGTATCATTAACAACTTCTCCGATGGATAGTGCAATAATATTACCATTTACTTCGATGAAAGCTCCGGGAAGGTTAAATTTATCTAATAAAGGTATTAATTCTAAGGACCTGTTTAACTCCTCTTGTGCGAGGGAAGATTCTTTTGCGTGGTTCTTTTCATAATCATTTAAAAATTCTATCACACGTTGAGAATTATCTGCAGTAATTCTTTGGTATTTATAATCCGGATATAATTTTTTAAATTTATTTATGTGATTTCTCTGACCACTAAATCTGCGGCCTGCCATTTTGGCAAGATCCTCAGCATTATATAAATAATCTGCCCAATCACGGCTTGGTTTACCGGGTATGGTTCCTTGATATTGATTTACCAGTGTTGGAAGGGCTTCTTCTGGTACCGTGCAAAACCAGAATGGAAGCTCATTACTCCTACAATATTCCTTCAAGGCACTCATAGCCTTATCGAAAGAGCCACCTCCAACCGGGAAAGTAAAGGAGGTTCTGTTTAAAAATTTAACTTTATATAAAATCATATCATCATAGATGGTAAAACTAGTATTATAAAAGTCACGCCACATATACATAGAACCAACGGTATAGTCGCTGGTACGGCTGATTTTATACTTAAAATATTCAGCCGCTTTCATAATATTATCAGCGGTTATTGAATCAAACGTTAACATAAATTCCTCCATTTGCTGCAAAATTTTGAAATGCCAAGCATTTGCGGGCAATCATATAGTAATAAAAAATTGGACATTATTTTATCATTAGTAAAAGCATAATCCACTAATCCACTCAGACAAATATAGATTACGACAAATTTCACTATATCATATGACTTAATATCTGTCCAGATAGCTTATAAATAAGTATAAAAAGTATTGTCCCATTAGTTATACTCCTTTATCCACTAAAAAATCAAGGAAAACAGTGGCAAAAAATTATATTTATGTAATATTAATTTGATATAAAATGGTATATTAAATTTTTCTAAACTGGGTAGATAATATTTTCATAATTATGATAAAATGGGTACATAAGATTAATACAATCGATACGGCTGTAATAAACAGCGGAATGGTGGAAATAATGAAGATATTACTGGTCGCAATAAATGCGAAATATATACATTCCAATCTGGCAGTATTTAGCTTGCGTGCATTTGCAGGAAAATATGCAGAGAATATTCAAATTGCTGAGCTGACAATTAACCATGCCAAAGAGGATATCCTGAAAGAAATTTACAGAGAAAAGGCTGATGTGGTAGCATTTTCGTGCTATATTTGGAACATAGATATTATCAGAAGAGTAACTACTGAGTTAAAGAAAGTACAGAAGAATGTTAAAATATGGTACGGAGGTCCAGAGGTATCCTATGATGCAAATCAATGTCTGAAGGGCAATAAGAACCTAGATGGTATTATGATCGGAGAAGGAGAACAAATCTTTCTCGAACTTGCTAATTATTATATTGAAGGTAATAATGAACTGGAGAAGATTAATGGATTAGCTTATAGAGAAAGTGCTAAGCTTAATATTGGTAGTAATAATGACAAAGCGAATAACGAAGTAATCTATTGCGAGGATAAAATAACAGTCACTTCAGTAAGGCAGCCACTCGATTTGGATACTATTCCTTTCCCATATAGAGATATGCAGACTTTTCAAAACAGGATTATTTATTATGAAAGCAGTAGGGGCTGTCCATTTTCCTGTAGCTATTGTTTATCCTCTATTGATAAAAGGGTACGTCTTAGGAGTAGTAAACTTGTAACACTTGAACTCAAGCTGCTCATGGATTATAAGGTCCCTCAAGTGAAGTTCGTAGATCGAACCTTTAACTGCAATAAGAAACATGCAATGGATATCTGGAGTTTTATTAAGGAAAATGATAATGGGATTACTAATTTTCATTTTGAAATATCTGCAGATCTTTTAACAGAGGAAGAAATGGAGTTCCTGGCAACCTTAAGACCGGGACAGGTTCAGTTTGAGATTGGTGTTCAGAGTACGAATGCAGATACCGTTGCAGCAATCCACCGTAAAATGGATATTAAAAAGCTAAGTTACAATGTAAAGAGGCTAAAAGAGGGAAATAACATACATCAGCATTTGGACTTGATTGCAGGACTTCCAATGGAAGATTATGCTTCCTTTGAGAAATCCTTTGGTGATGTTTATAATCTAAAACCAGACCAA
>JAQUYQ010000028.1 GCA_028691795.1 Herbinix sp. | reverse complement strand
GATTGGATGGGTTATCTGGATTTTAATCGCAGCTTCCATCGCTTATGCAATTTATGATAACAGGAAGAGCAATAAGCAGGCGGTAAAAGCATAAATATCACAAAAAAGATAGATAGACAATAAGACATATTGTCAGTAAATCGAGACCCTGGATGAAGAGTTGATTTCCTGAAGTATGTCTTATTATTTTCGTGTATTAAAATGAGATCAATTCAAATGCTGACATGTGTAGTGCCTGTAGGCACGGAGAGACTTGCGTTGCGTGTTTATTCCAGCTTTTGTGGAAAGGAGGATAATGATGAAACGAATATTAAATCGGATATTTCAATTGACTCGTCTTCTTGAGCTTATAATAAGTATAGCCATTTTGATTGCGATTGGCATTTCTATGATAACACTGGTCAGTGGATTAAGGGATTTATTGTCTCATAGTCTTGAAGAAAATGCATTTCAAAACTTTCTGGCAATTGCATTTAATATTTTGATTGGGATTGAGTTCTTAAAAATGATTTACAAATATAGTGTAGATACTGTAATTGAAGTCTTACTATTTGCGATTGCACGCCAGTTAATCGTGGGACATACTACGGTTGTTGAGAATTTCGTCGGAATAGCATCAATTGCAGTTCTTTTTATAATTAGAAAATATATGTTCGTTCCTGAATTAGATATCGATAAAAAAGAAGGAATAAAAAGATAGAATTAAATACGAAAATATTGTATATTCATATTTGTTATAATTCGCAATCTAACGATAAGTTAAGTGGACTTTCCACTTGAAATCAGTTATACAATAGAAGGAGAATGCTTATGGCGGATATTACGTTGTTTGTTCCAAGGGAAGAGATGCTTCACCAGGCGCACAATATATTACAATCCGAAGGTTATCATGTGAAAGAAGTCAAATTGATTAATACTGCGGACGCAGTCAGTGAAGCCAGAAGTGCTTTAGCTCATGGTACGAACATCATTATAGCCAGAGGATATCAGGCATCATTAATTAAACACTATACGAATATTCCGTTGGTAGAAATAACCTTGACCGGCCAGGAAATGGGCATCTTAATTACAAAAGCAAAGAAAATAGTAAATAAAAAGCGACCAGTAATCGGAGTGGTAGGTTTTAACAATATGTTTTGTGATATGACCTATTTCAATCAGATTTACAATATAGAATTGCGCACCTACCTGGTGCCGGATGCAGATGAACTTCATAATGCGATTAATCAAGCGGTTAATGACAATCTTGATATCATCATCGGTGGTGATACAGCAATTATGGCAGCAGCGGATGCAGGAATTCCTTCTTTGTTCTTGTCATCGACGGAGGATTCTATCCGTGAAGCTTTTAAAGTTGCTGATAAGATGAAATATGCAATTGACATAGAAAAGAGAGATATGGCACAGCTGGAGACATTGCTTGATTACTCCTTCAGCGGTATTGCCAAGATAAATACAAACGGTAATATAGTAATCATTAATCGAATTATGGAGGAAATTCTGGCGAAAAGTGCTTCTGAAGTGGCAGGCAGACCGATCACGGAAGTATTTAAGGATATTCCTTACGATAATATTGAAAAAATTCTACAGGAAGGAGATGAAATTTACTCTTCTTTTATTACGATTAATAATAATGCATTGGTTGTAATCTTAGCTGCAATTAAAGTAGAAGGTAAAATTGATGGAGCAATATTAACCTGCCAAAAAGTAAAAAAAATGAAACAGCTGGAATCAGAAATATTTCGGGAAAGATATTTGTATGGGTATATAGCAAAAGGTAATTTTGAGGATATACCTCATTCTTCGAAACAAATGCAAAAGTCAATTGCTCTGGCTAAGATTTACGCACAATCCAGAAGTCCGGTTTTGATTTATGGGGAAACCGGTACAGAGAAAGAGTTATTTGCACAAGCGATACACAATAACAGTTTATTAAAAAATGGACCTTATATCACTGTAAACTGTGTTGGTATCAGTGACGATATGCAAAGCGAGATATTATTCGGTTCATCAAAAGAAGATCCCGCGAAAGCACAAGGGGCGATCGCATCAGCGAACCACGGAACCGTATTAATCAGCGAAATTGATAAATTAAATTTGCGCAGCCAATATAGTTTATATAAGATGATATGATATAAATCTCTGATTCGAAATGAGATAGAAAAAACGATGATAACAAATGTCAGAATTATAGCGACCACTACAAAAAATCTTAGTGTACTGGTACAACAGGGATCCTTTCGTGAGGATTTGTATTATCTTCTTAGTGGTTTGACGATTGAAGTAGAGCCTTTGCGTAATCGGATTGAGGATTTGGAAAATCTGGTGGATACCTATATTAAGTTATATTGTGATATGTATTCCAGATATCATGTGTTGACATCAGGTGCCAAGAAGATTCTAATGGAATATCCGTGGTATGGTAATCTTATTCAATTAGAAAGCTTTTGTGATAGAATGATTTTATCAGCGACTCATCGTACGCTGGATGAAGTTTTTATTAAACAGCTGATGAATGAACTTTATCCTATCATACATCAGCAGAACAACCGGGAAAAAATAATTGTATATAAAGATCCTGAAGCCCTAGTTATCTCTGAAATGCTGGAAAAGCATGGAGGCAACCGAGCACTTGTTGCAGAGGAATTGGGCATTAGTAAGACGACGCTTTGGCGTCATATGAAAAAGTATGGGATTTCTAATAAGTACAGAGTGTAAGTAATCGAGAAAGGCAGGCATATGTTTCGTGTCTGCCTTTCTAAGAATATAAGGAGATACAGTAAATGGATGAAAATCTAAAAAGACCAAAAGCAATTCTGTTTGACTTGGACGATACCATCTCATCGTTTGACAGTGTATGTATGCCGGCATGGGAGAAATGTTGTGATGAATTTGCAGAGAAATATAAAACAGGGATTGGCAGTAATGAGTTACTAGATAGCATAAACAACACAAAAAAATGGTACTGGTCTGATCCGGTAAGACATAAAGAAGGGCGTGAAAACTTAAAAGCAGCTAGAAGAGAGGTGGTCCGCTATTCTTTGGATTCACTAGGAATCGGGAATGAAGCTATGGCTATAGAATTGGCAGATCATTATACAGAGCTACAAGATTCTTTGATATCGCTGCTGCCCAATTCCAGAGAAGCTCTTAATATAGTCAAAGAATTGGGAGTTCGTATGGTTGTTGTGACAAACGGAGCGTCAAAAGTACAACGTGAAAAGATGGAGCGTTTGGGGATTACAGATTATTTTGAAAAAATTGTCATTGATGCAGAAGTAGGGTATAGTAAACCGGATAAACGAATTTTTAAGTATGCTTTAAAGCAGTTACAACTTACATCAAAGGATGTATGGATGGTGGGAGACAACTTGGTTTGGGATATATGGGGGGGCTCAGCAGTTAGGTATCTATGCAGTTTGGAATGATTATAGTGATAAGGGATTGCCTGTTGATTCAAAAGTAGTCCCTGACCTAATCGTCAATTCAATCTATGAAATGGCTAAAATGATTCAAAGTATGGGGGAATAGGAATCATAAGTATAAAAAATTGATCAAGAGATACAATCACTACATCGCACAAAAAGTCAAGAGATAAAATCTGCCTTTCACTATAATAAGGGTATACGGGAGGAAAGTGACTATGGATTGGATTACAGGAATTCAAAGAGCAATTGATTATGTGGAAGCACATATTACGGAATCGATCGATTATGAAAAAGTGGCAATGCGGGCATACTCGTCAAGTTTTCATTTTCAGCGGGTATTCAGTATTTTGTGCGGTTTCACCTTGGGTGAGTATATTCGTGCGAGACGACTGTCCCTTGCCGGAAGCGAACTGTTAGGATCGAATGAAAAAGTAATCGATATCGCAATGAAGTATGGCTATGATACCCCGGAAAGCTTCAGCAGGGCATTTACCCGTTTTCACGGGATTTCGCCATCCCAGGCCAAAAACAGCGGCTGTGCTCTAAAATCCTTTTCCCGTCTTTCCGTAAAACTTATTTTGAACGGAGGAAATATCATGGATTACAGAATTGAGACAAAGGATGCTTTTAAAATCATTATGAAAAAGAAGCGTGTATCCTGTAAGGAGGAACTAACAACTGCTGAAATTTCAGAGTTTTGGAAGCAATGCAGCACGGACGGGACAATTTCTGCATTGTGCAAGTATATGCCGAAAGAGAATATCTTTGGAGATTGTATTGTCGGTGCCAGCTTCGGAAAAGATGCTACAAATGCAGAGTTTCCGTATGCCATTGGAGTAATGTATAACGGGGCACCTGTAACGGAACAAGACTTAATTGTTGAAGAAATTCCAGCTCATGCGTATGTGGTGTTTCAGTGCGTAGGAAAGATGCCGGAAGCGTTCCAAATACTTTATCATCAGATTTACAGCGAGTTTTTCCCGACAAGTGAATATCAGCCTTGTGGAGGAACGGATTTTGAGGCATATCCGTCAGATGATGTGACATCGCCTGACTATACCTGTGAGATTTGGATTGCGGTTGAAAAGAAATAATAGCGTAAATGGATCTTCGTAAAAAATTACCTTAAGGCTTTCTATGATAAAAATAATAAATCATTGAAGGCCTTATTTTTATGCAGAAACTAAGCTAGAACACCAGGAAGGACTTCAAAAAATATTCACTTGACCAACCTGGTACAGGGTGTGTTATCCTCCCGGAAGGGAGGTGGTGCCGATGAATTATGTTACATATAGTGATTTATTTACTTTTGTATTAGTAATCATTGCGCTGCTTACCTATTTAAATAATAGGAATAATAAGCATAAAAAATAACTGCCCCTTGTCTTAGCCGGACACCTAGGGGCAGTTACTAAACTGTAATTAGGAGGCTAACCACCTTGTGGTCGGTTACTCCTTTTCTTAAATTTACTGTAACACGATTTTAGGTAAATGTAAAGCTATAATGCGATTATATTGCTGAATTATAATTTTTATAATGTTGACAATCTAACTAGGAGATTAGCAGAATAACCATACGAATTAATATCATGTTCGATTGTAGGAGCAGGATTTATATGGTAAGATATATATAGGAGTAATCGTGTACAGGGTGTGTTAGCCTCCCAGAAGGGAGGTGGTGCCAATGAGTTATGTTACATATAGTGATTTATTTACTTTTGTATTAGTAATCATTGCGCTGCTTACCTATTTAAATAATAGGAACAGTAAGCATAAAAAATAACTGCCCCTGACTTGGCTGGTCGACTGGGCAGTTAATCTGACAATCGGAGGCTAACCACTTTGTGGGCGGTTACTCCATTTCTTATTTTTACTATAACATGATTCCGGATCAATGTAAAGAAGTTGTGGATTTGAAAATAATCTATTCTAAAAGCAAATCCTATGACACCTTTGTCAGAGGGCTAAATAAACTACTTATAACAAGCAAAACCCCCCATGACGTCATTGTCATGGGGGTAAACAATAAAAGCAAACAGCCCACCACGTCATAGTGGAGGGCTGTCTACTAAAAAGGGGAGGCTATGCATTTGAGATTTCATTGTGTTCCGTCATGTGTTATATGGTGTACCGGAAGGTGATATATAAAAATTTGAAATTCGTCTGGTTTCATCATTTGATATTTAAGTTGCTTAGAAATTTGCATATTAATGATGAAATTCCAAATTGGAGAATAATGTTTGAAGAATGGATCGCCTAATGCTATAATTGTATATAAATGTAGATTATTGCCCACGGAGGAATAATATGGGGAGACGTTCTAAAACTCGAGATAGAAAGAATAATGAAGCTAATAAAATTAACGAGACAGCTAATAATAATGAGAACAACCAAACAATTACAGCAACATTTATTGATAGATATGACTGGGAGAAGTTAAGCTATTTTGTTGGTATAATTACAGTTATTTTAAGCGGCGGATACGTTATAGTTAATAATATTTATATGATTACTTATCAAAGAGATTGTGAAGAATTTTATAAATTACCGGGGAAATATTTTTATAATAACATTGATATTAAGGCTATATATGTAATTGCGTTGATACTGTGTATTTTTATTTTCTTTACTCCGAGCATTATAAAAAGAAACATGCAAAAAAGAGATGGATACAAAAAATTTACTATTTACATATATATTTTATTTTTAACACTTATTTTGGGGCTGGTATTAGGATTAATCAATACCTTAAATTTGGTAACAGTATTAGAAAAAATTAATACTATAATAGAAATACCAAATGACACTATACAGTGGATAAATGATCACGCAAGTTTAATTATGTGGATAGTAGTAGTTTTAGCCACCCTCACTATACTAATGTTTTGTCTTGCTAAGGAGGTTGGTAAAATTAGATTTAAGAAAATAAAAGCATTAATTTCGATAATTGGAATTGCATCCTATTTTATTACTGCGGTTTTGTTTATAAGTGCGGCAGAAATAAAATTAACATATAGCGTTAAAGATAAAGTGCAATATGAGACAGTCAATATTAATAATAAAAACATGGTGGTCTTATCGACGATAGATGATAAGTTTCTGGTTGTAGAATATAGCTTAAAAGATGGACAAGTAACATTCATAACAAATAAATATATGATTATTGATAATAGTAACATAATGATTGCTTATAAAGAATTTGAATCAATGCCTCATATCAAATAGTCCATGAATTATGGATTATAAATACCAAACAGCTCGAACAAGGTTCGAGCTGTTGGTATTTATATAACCTCAGGATTTTTAATTGTTAATCATGTTTATATACTTGTCTTATTTTGTTGTGAAGGGTCATATTTATTGAAATGGTTACATAATTATTGCACTAACATTCCAAGCATAAATAAGCATAAATAACAAGAAATAATAATGACAGTATTATAGATTTTTGGGTAAAAATGTATTATAATGTTTTAGGGTAAATAAGCGCTAGATATTACTATTAAAAGGGGAGAAATACAATTGGATGAAATAGAAACCTTGCATATTAATAAGAGCAGAGCTTTTATAGATTTTATGTTATCGCAACAGCAATGGTCAGGACTTACAAAGATTGATGTTGAAAAATGGTTAAGCAATTTTCGGGAACTACAACCAAAGGAAATGATCTTGGTTTTTAAATTACTAACGAATCTGATATACTTTTCAGAAAAGGATGTACTCGAAGCCTTAAAGGAAGGGATACATAATTGCTTGTTTTATAATGTCATATTAGAAAAGCAAAAAGCTGCTAATTTTAATCTTAGTCAGCACGCACTTTCTGCTATAACTAAGCTAGAATTGCGGAAGACTTGTTTTATTCCGTTATTAGATAGCGACTCTCCTCATGAAAGTGGTAATTATGTAACTAGAATGCTTGTACAGCATGGATTAATTCAACCTAATCAATCCATGTTTTTAAATAAAATTGTGACGGAAATCAGAAAACAGAATTTTAGTAGATTGGTTATTGTAGATGATTGCGTTGGTAGTGGAGACCAGCTAAAGGGATTTTGGAATACAGCTGTTGTGAACGACAAAGGTAACTTAATTTTGTTAAAAGATTTCTGTACGCAGAATGATATTGATGCAAACTATCTTACTTTATTTGGATATAATAAGAGCATTGACGAGTTAAAACAAACATTTATTGACCTGAAAATATGTTGCGTCCGTGAATTAAGTGATGTACAAAGAGTATTTGCTAATAATTCGTATATATGGTCTAATGAAAATGAACGAAACGAAGCTTTAATGTTATTTAATGATATGACAGGCAATTGTGGCATTCCATTGTATGGATATAAAGGATTAGACTTTGCCTTTATCATGCACCAAACTATCCCAGATTGGTCGCTTCCTCTATTATGGAAAGAAAATGCTGATTGGAAATTATTGATGAGGAGGAAAAATTCTAATGCTTAATCAATATAATCCTTTTAAAGAAAACCGAACAGAACAAATGAAAGATCTATGGAAATACTATGTGCCTTTCCCGGGATTAGATGAAGCTGGTAAACCAATAGTTGTCCAAGGGGGACGTGGTAGTGGTAAGACAATGTTTTTTCAATGTAATTCTTGGAGACAGGTATTATCACAAATTCGAAAAAGTGGGCAAGCTACGTGTGCGCTTCTTGATGAATATGATTTTATTGGAATTTATTATAGGGTAGATACCACATTTGTTTCGTCTATGTGTAATAGAGAAGAAGAACATTGGGATTCGGTCTTTGAAACGTATTTAACTATATGTATCTTACAAGAAATTTTAGATTTGATTATAGCCCTAAGTAAGGACATGCCGATTGAAGAAAGTGAAACATCTAAGTTTGCTGTGGACATTTCTAATAGATTTAATCCGGGGAGTATGGTTAATGATTTAATAAGCTTTCGTTATGAAACAGAGAACTATTTGGATGTTATTGAAAATAAGATTAATGGAATGGAAAATTCGGAGACAGCTAGGTTAAGATGGGTTAATGCACATCGAATAATCTGTGATATGTGTAAGGCTTGTAATCGACTATTTAAAAAAGAGCTTCTATTTAAGATATTTATTGATGAATATGAAACGCTTCAAGGATATCAACAAAAAATAATAAATACATTAATTAAACATAGCTCATTACCTGTTATTTTTAATATTGGACTTCGTCCTCAAGGCATGAAAACAAATGAAACTATTTCAAAAACTGAAACTATTGAAGCACCACATGATTACGAATTATTGACACTGGGAATAGATTCAGGAACATATCAGGATATTTTGAAAGCAATATGCCAAAAACGGATTGCGTTAGGAAAAGAGCAAGGGAAAATCCCGACTAATGCGCCAGAGAATATAGAATTCTATCTGGGATTATATTCATTTGATGATGAAATGAAACGGATTCAAAATTCTGTTAGGACTTTTCCACATCTAAAAAACTTGAGATTAATTATAGAAAAAATGGGAAAGGATCAAGGCCTATCAGAGGAGCAAATTCAATATTATTATTTGGTTCTGGGCAAAGAAGCACCAATTATAAATTCTAGGTTACATTATGCACTTTTATGTAAAAAGACAGCTTATACACCAACACTGAATGAATTATATGAAGCATATACTACAAATAATAAACGATATTGTGATTGGATGCATAATAGGAGATTTGGAATAATCTTTCTGCTTTGTAAAGAAACAAAGCGGGAAAAGCTGTATAATGGATTTGATGTTTTTGCAGCACTTTCTTCAAACATTGTAAGATATTTTTTGGAACTCTGTGAACAGACTTTTCGCATAGCGTTTTTAGAAGACTATTCGTGGGATAAAATGATATCTCCAGAGATTCAGACGGAAGCAGCGAGGTATGTAAGTGAATATAAAATTGTAGATATTGCTGGATATGAGCCGTTTGGGAACGAATTACGCGTGCTTATTCAATATCTTGGACAAATTTTTTATAAATTGCATACATCAGAAATGAATACATTAGGTGAACCAGAACCTAACCATTTTAATACAAAAGATTTGTCATTGCCTGAACATAGTAAAGAATTAATTGCAGCAGCTATTATGTGGAATGTATTACAGGAAGGTGAGCCAACCAAGAGAAAGCAATCAAAGCTTTCACCCGAAACTGTTGATTACTATATGAATAAAATTTATGTTCCGTATTTTGGAATTTCTTATCGCAATCAAAGAAAAATTCAGCTAGATGTTAAAATTTTAAATCAATTGCTTAGCGGTGATGAAGAACAAGCCCAAGGAGCTTTACGTGCTTATTTTAAAATACAGCAGGATCAACCAGTAGTAAATGATAATCCGTCACATCAAATGACGCTTTTTGATTTTACTAAAGGAGGAGATCTATGATTCGAGAAGAGTATTCTTTTAATGATATTGCTGATTATTTATATGATAATAATGAGATGCTCATTGCAGGTGTTGCTAATGATGATGAGCGAAGCAGGTTCTTTTTTGAGCAGTGGAATGAAAAGAGCAAAGATGTTCTACTCTTAAAAAGAGCTGACAAAGGAGGAGTTTTTTATCAGTATATTAAAAATAAAAACGAAGTGCAACGTGACATTATAGATTTATGCGTTGCATTGCCTAGACTATTACGTGCCTTAAAAGTTGATGAAAAAAGTGTCTTGCTCGATATGTCGAGTTTGGATCATGTGCTAATTATGTTTTTAACAAAACAATTACTAATACAAGTGATTCCAAGAACTCTTTTCGCAGCTTATATTAGACCTAATAGCTATAGTAATCAGTCGGGTAATATTGGTTTTTCTCTATGTAGTCAGGTTATGGCAGTCAATTCCGTTCCAGGCTTTGCAAGACGTGAATGTGATAAGCAAACATTATGCTCTTTTTTGGGTTTTGAAGGAATAAGACTTAAAGGTATATTAGAGTCTGTGCATAATGTAGATAAATTTGTTCCTTTTGTAGCCTTTCCTTCTGGGGAGCCTCAGTGGTATAATGTAACAATGTGGAATAGTATGGATACTCTTCAAAGTGAAAATAAAGATTTTGCAATTCAAAAATGCTTTTCTGAAAGTATTTTTGAAGCTGTTAATCTTTTACGGCAAAATATCCAGCAGGATGAGAGAGTTGTTCTTGCGCCATTAGGAACTCGTCCCCATTCTATGGCATGTGCAATATTCGCTTGCCAACACCCTAGTACACGGATAATTTATGATTATGTTATAGAGAACAGCCATCGAGCGGAAGGTATTGCAAACATAACAATTTATCATCTTTCGTCATTTTTACATACATAGGATTAAGAAGGGAGATTTGTTATGGACTACAGTAAATTTTATACTCCTCCTAAAATCGCAACGCTTCTTGTTGATCAGTTGAAGATAACTTCACCAAGTACAATCATTGATATTTGTTGTGGCAGTTGCAATCTTCTGTATGCAGCAAAGAAGAGATGGAAAACAGCAAAACTAATAGGGGTAGATATTACAGAGCACTATTCACAAAATGTTCATTGTATTAAAATGGATGGTCGAAAATATGCAATTGAACATAATCAACAGTATCAGCTTGTATTGGCAAATCCCCCTTTTGATTTTGTTGCACAAAAAGGAGAGTTTCCCGACTTGTTCCAAGGGGTACCTTTTGTATATACAACTTCTAGGTTAGAAATAGAAATGCTTTTTGCAAATTTGTGCTTATTAAATGAGGGAGGCATATTGCTTATAATAATGCCAAGTACGTTTGTTAATGCAGTAAGCAATAAAAAAATAAGAAAATATCTTGGACAAGAATACCATATTCAAAAGATAATCAAATTACCAGAGGATACTTTTGGTGCAGCAAAGATAAGTAGTTATGCATTAATAATTAAAAAGGACACATTCAAACAACGTTATACAAGGTTCTATTCAGTTACATCGGACCAAGAAGAATATATTATCTCAGAACCGACTATCATTACTCAAAATCAGATTAGACAGGGAAATTGGGATAATGAAATACTGAATACTAATGAAAAAGAGCAACTAACTATGAAACGTGGAACCATTTCTAGTCATTCGTTTTGCTCATCTGGCGCTCCAATATTACATACGGCAAAAATAAATAAACAATGGAAACCATCTATTCGATATATTGTTGATGCGAAGCAGCAATCAGTATATGCAGAGGCTGGAGATATTATTATTAGCCGGATAGGAAAATCGGCAGGTCAATGGTGTCAGTATGATGGAGACCGAATAATGATATCAGATTGCTTGTATTGCTTAAAAGATCCTGATGGAAGAGTGGCAGAAAAATTACGAGGTAAACAATATTCATTGCCATTAAAAGGAGTGGCTACTCGATATATTACTATGGAAGATTTTAATTCATGGTATCGTTCATTGGAGTAAATTATAAAATTTAGTAATTAATAAAACAGGTGTATGATAATACCTGTTTTGTTAATTATGTTCTAGACATAAAAAGAAACAATGGGATGAGAAAATGTTACTGGGGGATGAATGGAAAACGAAAGAAGGGATGGAGGACTTGGTTTTTCCATCGGATTCAGGTTATCCGATGAATCGTGACCGGTTGAAGGTGCAGGTAAATAAGATTGTAGATGATATTATCGCAGATGGACATGATTTCCCACATATAACACCTCATTACTGTCGGCATTCATTTGCTACAAGATGTATAGAAAATGGAATGCAACCAAATGTTTTTGAGAAAATACTAGGGCAGTCCAAATTATCGCAGACGATGGATTTGTATGCTCATGTGCTACCTAATACCAAGGAGCAGGAGATGCAGAAAATTGCAAACTTATTCTAGAAATTGATAAGCCACTTCTAAATACAAGGAGTGGCTTTAATTTTTTATATAGTTATAAAGTAATTCATTGAATGTTATATTGGTAAATGTTATAATTTGGATAAATTGTGTACTAAGTAATACTTTAGCGATCTATTCTAACTTGTTTGTGATAGCAGACATGCAAATTGAGTGATGATATAGTACTCATTTGATGCAGAGGAGGAAATTTTTTTGACAGAAGAATTGTCTAAAGAAGAAGGTTGGTTTAAAATCCGTGATGAAAGTGAAGAATGGTATGAAAAATATATTGATTTACAAAACTACATGAGAGGCAATGTATACCATTATACTAGCGCAGTGGCGTTAGAGAGTATATTGAAAAATAATAACTTGTGGATTACAAAGAGTGATTATTTAAATGATAAAACAGAATATTTATATACTATAAAACTTATTAGAAAAGTGTATGAAAAAAATAAATACAGTCATATAAATGAAAATACATTTAATAAATTCATTAGATTTTTTAAAACATCTTTATCTAGATGTTTTATATTTAGTGCTTCTCTAAATTCCGATTCTGTTAATTTGTGGGGAAATTATACAAAAAATGATGGCTATAATATATGTTTTGATTTAAGAGAAATGTTTAATAGAATGTGTTCAAGCAATATATATATTACCGGTAATAGTTATACAGAACTTGGAGAAAAAAACAGATATTATATACAAAAACGAGATCAGCATAAGTCTATTGAAATGTGGCCTGGAAAAGTAATTTATGATATTAAACAACAGGAAAATATATTAGACGATATATTGTCATTTTTTGAACATATATCAGAGATTTATTATTCTGATGCCAATAGACTATATGGGAACTATGAAAGTGATATTAATCATAAATCTTTGAAACGACTTGAATGGGAATATAATAATGCTCTGAGTTTAATTATATCTGTTCTTATCAAACATATACATTTGTTTAAAGACCCCATATTTATGCAAGACGAGGAGTATAGAATAACATTTAACGTGAATAAAGAACTTGATGTTATTAAATTTAGGCAATATAACGGTGTATTTTTTCCATATATTGAATTGGGTTTTGATGATGATACTGATTTTCACGGGCTACCTATAAATTCCTTAACAATAGGTCCAAAAAACAATTTAGACATAGCAAAAAAGGGACTACAACTCTTTGCGCAAAGCTTAGGATATAAATTGACAAAAAATTATGCTGAGAGTAGTGGAAAAATATTTGTTAAGAATTCAAATGCGCCGCTACGATATTAGTACATTTAATGGAGGTAGAACATGGATAGTATAAAAAAATGGGATGTGTTTATTTCCCATGCATCTGAAGATAAGGATATTTTGGTGAGACTTTTAGCTAAGCAGTTATCTGAAGTGTATAAAGTTAAGGTCTGGTATGATGAATTTACTCTAGAGTATGGTGATTCTCTGTTAGATTCCATTGAGATGGGATTACAATATTCAAATTATGGACTAGTTATTTTTAGTGAATCATTTTTTGATAAAGTATGGACAGATCATGAATATAAAAGTCTTAAGACAAAAGAAATGCTGATTAATAAGAAAATAATAATCCCTATTTGGTACAATATAACAAAGGAAAAGATAGCAAGTTATAGTTTGATTTTAGCGGATAAATATGCGATTACCTTAAAGGATAATATTAATGACAATATTATAGATGATTTGGCTATTAAAATAATAAAGGTAATCAGACCTGATATATATGATAATATAGCGAGAATGAGCTATTTTGAAAGTATATTAAAGAATTCAAAAAAAGGTACAGTTGATGTTGAAAAAATTCCTACGCCTCCAGTTCGTCATGAAACGATTTCTGTACATATGCGTGCAAGATTAAAATTAGTATATAACGCAATTAAAGAAGTGGATAATAGAACTTATGAAATGTACGAAGAGGATTTTAGAAGAAGCACTAATATTGACAGAGAGCTGATAATAACAGAGTTATTAACAGCGGCATATATTGATTGCTTAAAGGTTCGCAATATGACATTCGAAGAAAAAAGTTATATTTATAGTGTTATAATGATATGTAGTGATTTCCGAAATGATGAACTCGGTTTTACTAAAAATGAAGTACGGTTATTTAATAGTATTGTTGAAAAATATACCCAAAATATTGAAACCAGCGTTGTAATGGAATATAAATTTGATGTGTAATAATATAATATTGCTTATAATTTGCTTATAGCCAATTTTTTAGCCGTTTTTGATCAGAAAATACTTATGGCTCTAAATTCTGGAAGCCTTACAAATAGGACGTTCCAGCTCATAGGAAAATGAAAACCCTGCCGTCTTTGGCAGGGTTTTCATTAAAAAGGGGAGGATAAGTATTTAACTTCTCTTTGGTAATCATAATTGGAGGGGGAGTCCAATTATGAAAGAGCATACGCATTTACATCCTTATATCGGAACTTCGTTGTTCCTTATTTGGATATTACTATTATGATACACAATTACAATATTTATACATTAAATAAAAAATATTTCATATTGGAAATCCTATCAGATTCATGCTATAATGTACGCGATAAGCAAAGGACTGCATTGATAACAGCGTCCAGAAAGCAATTTTGCTTTCATGGGCGCTGTTATTAATACAGTCCGAGCAACAGCGAGCACAGTCTCGAAAAAGTTGAGATTGATCATGCGAAGCATGAGAGCAAGCAACAGCGATTACATCAGTTAAAACAGTTATAAGGAAGGATGAATACCATGGGTTTATTACAAGAGTGGAGAGACTATGCATATGGTAAAGAGATGAATAGTCGGGCTGGCCAATTATTCTGGGCTAATTATTTTAATTTGGAGAAAGAAGTTTATAAAAAGCTTTTATCAGATGTGGATAAAGTATGGGAAGGAAGTGTAGCTTCCCTTGCAAAAGAATTTGATATGGAATTGAATTATTTTGTTGGATTTTTGGATGGAATTAACGACAGTTTAGTTGTTCCGAATCCGATTGAGGAAATGGATGAGAACACAACCGTTTGCTTAACCTTTGACAAAGAAAAGTTATATAAAAATATGGTTGATGCACAGGCTGATTGGCTTTATGATATGGAAGAATGGGAACCCCTTCTTACGCCGGAGCGTAGAAAAGAACTATATCGTGAGCAGAAAAGTTCTGGTACAGTTGTGAAAGATAAGAAGATTGGAAGAAATGATCCATGCCCTTGCGGAAGTGGTAAGAAGTATAAGAAATGCTGTGGTGTAAATTTATAATTTGTGCGCAAGCAATGAAAATACTTGTAAGATAGATAATTAAAATGAAAACAATACAGGCGAGTAAATTAGCTAGCAAATTCACATGTCATGAATAAGAAAAGCTCTTTTTATTTGAAGCTAATCACTTTTCAAATAAAAAGAGCTTTTTTACGTATTGTTTTTCCTTACATAGTTTCCTGCTTAAATAAAAGATACTTAGCAAATGATTTGATTTCTTCAACATTTGCCTTTGATAATTGCTGGTACAGATCAAAGAATTCAACGATATCTTTATCTAAAACTTCTCCGCCAACCGGAAGATAGGAGTCGGTAATACCCAGTAAGTAATCACAGGATACATCAAAGTACTTTGATAAAGCGATTAATTTATCGAAAGAAGGCTCATTCCGCTCTGATTCATAATTGGATATCGCAGTAGGTTTGAGTCCAAGAATTTTAGCCAATTCTCCTTGGGTCAAATTATTTTTTTGCCGTAATTGTCTTAGACGTACATTAAAATTCATTGTGTGCCCTCCATGACGAACTTTGCTAATCGTGTAATTTTATATAAAATTATTTTATTACTATAAAATTAGTGATGTCAACTATAAAAAACGAATATTGTTAATATATTCTTTCATTAAAATACAAATTGACAAATATCTAAATTGAAAATATGATATATTATGGAGATAATGGAAGAATTTTCAGCTTTTCTATCACATGAAGTCATAATTTGATGAATAGAAATTGAAAAGAGGATGATCGATCATGAATCAGTTTGATGATGAAATGTATGAAGTTAAGCATAAGTTGTTGATAGAAAATACCCAGCAGCTAATTCTATTTTTTGAAAATGATGGAACGATTAAAGAATGTAATAGTTTTTCTTTGAATGAGTTGGGGTACGGAGATGAAATTTATCATATTCGAATCTATGAGATATTTAAAGAAGCATTTCACCTAGAGAACAATCAAATGGAAATCAAGGCTAAATTTTTACAAAAGGCTGAAGAAACGGTGGCTTATCGTAAAAACCAAACCTGTTTGTCTATCTATTTAAAGATTGCAATAGAAAAAGTGAACAAAGGGTACATTGGAATTTGCTCTGCTACAAGGAATACGGTGTATAAGGAGACAATCCGTAAAATCAGAAACTTGGAAGAAGAAAAAAAAGAGATGAATCTCATTGAACATGAAGCTATCGCGAATATAACTCATGAACTCCGGACACCAGCCAATGGAATTATGGGTTTAAGCAATAATCTTCTTGAAACTGAGTTAACCCTGAGCCAGAGAGAAACGGTTAATCTAATTAAGACCTGTTGCAATAATCTGAATAATACCATAAATGATATCCTTGATTTTGAGAAATTAAACAGCAATAAGTTGATATTAGAGCAGCGAGAATTCTGCTTTCTTAAATTCATTCATAATATTATTGATTTTAATAGAATAAGGATTAACGATAAAGGGTTGAAATTGCTAATTAATATTTCTGATGATATTCCAAATCAACTAATTGGGGATGAATACCGTTTGACGCAAATTTTAAATAATTTGTTTTCAAATGCAGTGAAATTCACTGAAATCGGTGAAATTGCACTGGAGATCATAAAGACGGTACAAACAGATCAATATGTTGAACTTTTTTTTATGCTGATGGATACTGGGATAGGAATTAGTGTTAAGGATAAGGATAAATTGTTCCAAAGTTTTACGCAATTAGATAGTTCTATCACAAGAAGGTATGGCGGAACTGGCTTAGGATTGGCCATAAGCAAGAAGCTGGTAGAAGCAATGCAGGGAAGTATTATGGTGGATAGTGAAAAGAATAAAGGCAGTACCTTTTCTTTTTCTGTACGTTTGGGGGTACCGAAGCCTGAACCAGGGTCCGGTTACCGGAAGAAAGAGATCGAAGCAAAAACATTTGAGGGGTTTACGAATTCAGAACATAGCAATGACTCCACATTCCTATCATCCTTAGAATACTTTAATATGATTCTAAAAGCAGTGAATATTTCATATGATGAAGATGTGGATCAGACGAATGCCGGAATATATATCATGAAGAAAATTCCTGCCCTATTAGAGAGACTTGTGATATGCATTGAAATGGAGAGTTGGGAACAGGCAGGAAAGATTGCCGAATGTTTGAAGAAGATGGTACCGGAAGGTCATGGGGATAGCGGGAAACTTGTATTTCGTTTGCTTTTAATGGTACGAAAGGAAAACCGGGATGCTTCCTTACAGAGTATTAAAGAAATAAGGAATATATTAAATGAAAGGTAAACAGAATGGAGAAAATTACGTTTAAGCCGCCTAATATATTAGTGGTGGATGATGTAAGTGCAAATCTTATTGTATTGTCAGAGATCATTCGGAATGCCGGGTATATCCCACGACCGGTGAATAATGTCCAACAAGCGATCTATGCAATTGAAGCACTGCCGCCTAATCTTATCATACTTGACGTTTCCATGCCAGATATGGATGGGATTACATTTTGTTCTATACTTAAAAAAAATGCAGCTACACGGGATATTCCTGTGATTTTTATATCCGCCTTGGCGTCGATGGACAATAAGGTTGAAGCCTATGAAATGGGTGCAGTGGATTACATTACGAAGCCCTTTGATTCGGAAGATGTTACTATGCGTATAAACACGCAAATCCGGTTATATCATATGCAGCAGGACCTGGAGGCAAATAACCGGAGGTTAAATCGGATCGTTAGTGAACAAATACATAAAATTTACAATGAGCAGAAGAATATCGTACGCTCTTTAACTATTTTGTGTATGAAAATGAATGCAGAAACTTCAGTACATATGGATCGGATTGGGAAGAATGCTCGGCTGCTATCCATTAGCCTTCAGATTTCTCAGAAATTCCATAATAAAATCACAAGTGGTTTTATTGATATGATAGAGTTGACTGCACCTCTGCATAATATTGGAGTAACCCAACTGTATAAAATGAATTGCTTTAGACATCTTAATAACGATGAAAAAGATATGGTAGATATGAAACAACATACTGTTCTTGGAGCCAATATCCTGGAAGATATCTATTCTTTAAATGATCAAAATGAATTTATAAAAATGGCTATCGATATTGCAAAATATCATCATGAGAATTGGAATGGATCTGGATATCCGATTGGTTTATCAGGGGAATATATACCATTATGTGCCCGCATTGTCTCTGTCGTAAATGCATATGATAATTTAATAACGGAAAACAAAAATCAACTGGAGAACTCTCATGAAATTTGTATCAAAATCATCAATGAAGGTTCAGGTATATTATATGATCCTGATATTGTAACGGTTTTAAACAAGATACAGTACCAGCTTGAGAAATAAGGATAACAGATGGGAATAAAAGGGACGTACGATGAAAAACAAGCATGATATGTATATTAATTATAAAGATATCTATAAAAAATATGGGAAAATTAAAAAAAGAAAAAGGCTAATACCCATAATAGTTATCTTAGTATTAATCGGGGTTGGAGCTTTTTGTGCGTTACAATGGAATGTGATGATAGGAAAAGAGCAACGGATAGTGCAGGATGAGCGGACACCACAGATAAACGAAAATCCAACGGATATACCCGAAATTACCGCAATCCCTACACCTTCTACAATCCCAACACCTTCTGCAATCCCATCACCTACAGAAACTCCTGCTCCTACAGTTACTGCTGTGACACCTGAGGACGCAGTCGCTGTTTCCTTAGATAGTCTACAGCCACCGGAATCTGTAAAAGTGAAGGGGATTTATGTTGCAGCGGGTACAGCAGGATCAAGCTCTATCCAAGATTTATTAGAATTGGCACAAGCAACCGAGGTAAATGCCATGGTGATTGATGTAAAAGATGATTTTGGAAGAATTACTTATTCCATGGAAAGTAAAACGGCTGTGGATATCGGTGCTATTAAAAATACAATTCCGGATATTACAGATTTAGTTACATCCTGCAAAGAAAAGGACATTTATCTAATTGCACGTATCGTTGCTTTTAAGGATCCATACCTTGCCAGTCAACGAACGGATCTGGCAGTTAAAAATAAGGATGGTACCCTTTATCAAGACAAAAATAACGATTACTGGGTCAACCCGTACAAAAGGGAAGTGTGGGATTACCTGATCGAGATTGCTTCCCAGGCTGCGGCAGATGGATTTGACGAAATTCAGTTTGATTATATCCGATTTGCTACTGGAGATGGGATAACAAAAGCGGATTTCGGAGAAGATGCGAAAACAAAAAGCAAAGAAGAGATCATAACGGAATTTACCAAGTATGCTTATCAAAGGATAAAACCGCTAGGGGTATTTATATCGGCGGATGTTTTTGGAGCAATTATTAATAGCACCATCGATTCGGAGTTAGTTGGACAAAATTATGTGGAAATGTCAAAACACTTGGATTACATTTGTCCTATGATATATCCCTCCCATTTTGGAGATGGCAGTTATGGGGTACAGTATCCGGATTTAGAACCTTTTGAGATTATAAGCAAGGTTATGGAGGCATCAAAGATAAAATTAAGTGTAATTCCAGAGGGAGAGCATAAGGCAATCGTTCGACCATGGCTTCAGGACTTTACCGCTTCATGGATAAAACAGTATAAAAAATATGGAGCTGATGAAATCAGGGAACAGATTGATGGGGTTTATAGTGCAGGATACGAGGAGTGGCTTTTATGGAATTCCCGCTGCAGTTATACAGAAGATGGTCTGAAGGAGGAATAACTGTCTGTCTAAACTGGAATAAATTGGACACAAGAGTAATATATATCTAGTATAAATGACCTGGAGGTGTCCAATGGTTAAAACAGTACGCCAAAACACACCAGTTTTTTCGGTGTTTAAAGGGCTATTATTTTCCTATATTATAACAGCTTTTATACTGCTGCTACTTTCATTACTAATGCTTAAACTGGAGCTGCCCGCGATTGCAATCAGTATTGGAATCAATGTTGCATATATTGCATCTACATTTGTCGGAGGAATTTTAACGGGAAAGAAAATGGGGCAGAAACGTTTTCTGTGGGGATTGATACTTGGAATTGCCTATTTTATAATTTTGATGCTGGCATCCTTAATGCTGAACGGTACTTCTACTTTACCATTAGCAAATTTGTTCGTCGTTTTTGCTATGTGCAGTATTAGCGGTATGCTTGGTGGCATGTTAAGCTAGATTGATTTCAACCATGGAAGAAAAAAGGGATTGTGATTGGCAGTATAAATCACAATCCCTTTTATTCATGACAAGTGAATTAGCTTGCTAATTCATCTTGTTTATGGAAATTATTGACCGAACAATTAGTATCGGTTATATAGCCAGGGTCTGTACTGTATTGGTCGCCATTCATCTTATAGAAAAAAGATTGTAATTTTAAACTTAATTGTTTATACTATAGATGAAAAATAAGGAAGGAAAAGGGTGGAGACCCAAAATGGGTAATTTTAATTTTATAGAATGTGGTATACAGGATTTATATATCATCGAACCAAAAGTTTTTGGTGATCAACGTGGATATTTTATGGAAACTTATCATTATGAAGATTTCAAAGCAAATGGCTTGAATATGGTTTTTGTACAGGATAATCAATCCTGTTCCAAAAAAGGTGTACTTCGTGGACTGCATTTTC
Source organism: Herbinix sp. (assembly GCA_028691795.1). Classification (GTDB taxonomy): domain Bacteria; phylum Bacillota; class Clostridia; order Lachnospirales; family Lachnospiraceae; genus Mobilitalea. The sequence continues at coordinate 2,743 of JAQUYQ010000028.1, read as the reverse complement.
AGAAAGAGCATCCACAAGGTAAATTAGTACGTGTTCTCACAGGTACTGTATATGATGTGGCAGTGGACTTGAGAAAAGCATCTCCCACCTACGGTAAATACTATGGTGTGGTTCTTTCCGAGGATAATAAGAAGATGTTCTATGTTCCGGAAGGCTTTGCACACGGTTTTTTAGTGATGTCAGATACCGCCGTGTTTTCATATAAATGTACTGACTTTTATCATCCGGAGGTTGAGGGTGGTATCATCTGGAATGATTCGGAGATAGGAATTGAATGGCCAATCAGCGCGGATATACAGCCAATCATATCAGATAAAGACACAAAACTTCCCACATTAAAGCAGTGTGGATTTGCTTTTTAGTTTTGAATGCTATTTACGATGTCGCTCTTGGACCAAAAAATCTAGCGATAGCAGCAGAAAAACTTGGAGCTAAGCTGGTTCATATTATCGCAAGGGATATGATTTCCGCTATGCGATTGCTCCAAATAAGATTAAGACAGAACTTGGATGGGAACCAGAAACTGCGTTCCGTGATGGAATAAAGCTTACCATTGCATGGTATCTGAACCACATGGACTGGATGGAACATGTAACCAAAGGTGATTACCAGAAATATTATCAGGAGATGTAACACGTATAATGATCAGTGCCGAATGGAAGGCAATCAGAGTAAACCTTATACTAATACATCTTTACAGACTCTTAAAGTAGGATTAAGTACTCTAATGGGGTACTCATGGAGAAAGGTTGGTAATTCATGAGATACGAAGAATTTACAATTGAAGGCCGGAATGCGGTTATGGAGGCATTTCGATCAGGTAAAACGATTGACCGGCTGTTTGTTTTGGATGGCTGTCAGGATGGTCCCGTCAAATCGATTATTCGGGAAGCTAAGAAAACGGATGCAATTATAACTTATGTAAAAAAAGAGCGACTGGATCAATTGTCATCCACACAAAAGCATCAGGGAGTGATTGCTTATGCAGCGGCTTACGAGTATGCGGAAGTGGAGGATATATTAAAGTCGGCAGAAGAAAAAAAGGAAGCACCCTTTATAATACTTTTGGATAACATTGAGGATCCACATAATCTGGGTGCAATTATTCGTACGGCACATCAAGCCGGAGCGCATGGAATTATTATTCCAAAGAGACGTGCAGTCGGTTTAACAGCTACAGTTGCAAAGACCTCTGCTGGTGCCTTAAATTATCTTCCGGTTGCAAAGGTTACAAATCTTTCTGCAACAATCGAAGAATTGAAGGAAAAGGGACTATGGTTTGTTTGTGCTGATATGGAGGGTGAATTGATGTATCGTGTCAATTTGAAAGGCCCCATAGGTTTAGTAATCGGCAGCGAAGGAGAAGGAGTTAGCAGGTTTGTGAAAGAAAAATGCGATTATACAGCTAAAATACCGATGTATGGTAAAGTGGATTCCTTAAATGCTTCGGTTGCTATGGGTGTACTGGCATATGAGATAGTAAGACAAAGAATGAGTTAATGATGGATGGTTTGGAGACTGCAGATCAGTTTATGAAGCAGTCTCTCAGGCTTATATGAAATAAAATCAAACACGAAAAGAAATCTTCTGTTGGATAATCTTACTTCGTGAATATCGGGGTTACTTTGAAAATATGTTAGGGTGAGTCAGGAGGTCAGCTTATAATGAATGCTGTTAAAAAATACGATACTCTTACGGATGAAGAAATAGTGGACAGAATTCAAAAAGGCGATCAGCCCGCAATTGATTATCTTATGGAAAAGTATAAACATTTGGTACGGAGTAAGGCAAAAGCTCTTTTTTTAATTGGAGGAGATAAAGATGACCTAATTCAGGAGGGTATGATTGGTCTCTATAAAGCAATTCGAGATTATCAGGCTGACCGGGATAATTCTTTTTTTAACTTTGCGGATCTATGTGTATCCAGACAGATCTATAGTGCAATCAAAGCATCGAATAGAAAAAAGAATATACCACTGAATACATATATTTCCTTATACACCCCAGCTTATGGTGAAAATAGTGATACAGAGGAAAAGGAAACATTAGTTGACATAATACATCAAAAATATATATCGAATCCGGAAGAATTAGTTATTGACAAAGAGAATACCAGTATGATAGAATATGAACTTGTAAGACGCCTGAGCGATTTAGAGAAACAAGTCTTGAGCCTTTATATGCAGGATTTAAAATATTTACAGATTGCAGAGGAACTTGGTAAAGAACCAAAAACAATCGATAATGCATTAACAAGAATTAAGACAAAACTTAATCAGGTGCTGAAAGAAATTTAGAGCAGCCACAAAGCAACTGAGTGGAAACTACTAGTTTTAATTGCATACTTGCTGTTGTAGCTCAGTGGTAGAGCACTTCATTGGTAATGAAGAGGTCGGGGGTCCGACTCCCCTCAACAGCTTTTGTTGTCCCTAGAATATTAATTCAGGGGAGAACAAATTGTCCCGTAATAAACTGGGACAATCACAATATCGAGGTGTGGCTCAGCTTGGCTAGAGCGCTACGTTAGGGACGTAGAGGCCGCAGGTTCAAATCCTGTCACCTCGATTAAAAATGAAATGACTGACACGGTTGAGTATTTCCAATCGTGTTTTTTTGTTTATTAGGAAATTCCTCAAAATCGAAAAATAGTGTATAATAGAGTTGAAATAAAAAATAGCATGACAAAAGAGCGAAGGTGCTACTTCGCCATGACGTTGCTTATGAGGTTTTTTGTTTTTGGTTC
>JAQUYQ010000175.1 GCA_028691795.1 Herbinix sp. | reverse complement strand
ATAAGCATAGCTTTTCGTCCGATGTTTTCCTGCAACATTATCACCTCTGCGCCTATTATTGCAGTTTATTATATCATGCAGGCATTTGTCTGTCCAGCTAGTATATATTCGCATTTGAGTAAGAGCCGCACATTGTATTTTATATCAACTTGATTGTCCAGCTAATTTACAATATCTTACATGGCTGGTCTGCGGCTTATTATTCGGAACTTATATAGGAATAACCTACGAGGGCATCAAAGACAAATCTGAAGAGGAAGTTTATCAAATGTTCTATCCTGATAAATTCGCCTCTGAGAGTCTTTACCAGAAGCCGGATTACAGCTATGTCCATGCAGAATTAAAGAAAACAGGCGTGAATTTAAAACTCCTGTGGAAGGAGTATAAAGACACGTGTAATCAAAACGGTGCTCTTTCAATGGGTTATACAAAATTCTGCGAAGGTTATTCAGAACATGTAGCCCGCAACAGCCTCACAAATCATCTTACTCATGAAGAACTTTAGTTTCAACTGTATATTTTGCCATACTAAAAAGCACCTACCCTTAGGCAGATGCTCTTGAATATACAGATATATGTTCCCACATATAACCTTAACCCTATTTTTGAGTGTGATTATATAATTACATTTCTTTGCAATGTACTAGTTCCGCCCCTTACCCTCGATATATCCTTACTGCCGTCTTCAAGTGCTTTTTGGCAATGCAGGGATACGGTAGCTGTTATTGCTTTTTCATCCCCCAATACCCATTTTGCATTATTCAATTCGCCAATAGGACTTTTGATTTCCTTTATTGCTTTAATCGTATAGCTCTGGCTTTTTTGCATTTCTATCAAGTATTCGTACTCGAGTTGTTTTCCTTGGTCAGGATAATCAAATATGAAGTCAACAATAGCGTAGTACGTACCCTCATTTTTTGTATCTTTCATTAAAAGCTGAACTAATGGATATTCTGAGACACCACCCAGAGCTGGTACTGAATAGACTCCTTTTTCATATGTAACTGCACCATAGGACTTATGCTCTTTAATACCTATTCCGAAGTATCGCTTCGCTAAATCATTCATTACTGACTCGTCAAATATTACTTTACCATCCTTTTCTCTTACCTTGTTGCCAAATTCGGTCGCAGGCAAATAACCTGCCCCTAGATTAATTCCCACAAAATTAACAATCGTCTCATCCGTTAAAGTCCCTTTGCTAAAAGGCATTATTCTATCTTTAGCAATAGGAGCGAAAAATTGCTCTAATTGTTTCTTTTCTTCACCTGATATATCTATTAATTTAGATTCAATAGGCCTAATATAGGAAAACTTACCTTCTGGTATTCCCCACATTGGAGTAGTATCTACTTTATCTCTGGTGATATTGGCTACAAGCTTTTCATTTTCAAAGCTCAATTCTATATTTCCTGAATATAACCACGCATCGTCCTTGTACGACGCTAGTAATTTGCCATTTTCTATCTTACCTTCGAACGCTACCTCAGCCTGCCTGTAGCCTGGTGCTCCTAGTATAGAATAAATGCTGCCTTTTACTGAGTTATTATTTATTTCCGCAATATTTATACCGGTTACCCCAAAATAAACTTCCAAACATGTAAAAAGGTAAATTTCTTCGTCACCAGCTACTTTTAGATTCCAATCACCCTTATAACTCTCATAATTTATAGACTTTGTTTCAGAACCCTTACCTTCCCCAATTTGATTGTTAATATAAGCGGGAGAGAAAAGATAAACATTACCGTTGTCAACATTATAGTCAACCTTATAACCTATAATCTCAGAAATAAACCTTAACGGAACGAAGGTCCTGTCGTTAATAATAATTGGAGGAGAATCCATCTCACACTCAACCCCAACTCTGTCATTTGCTGTTTTATTTCCGATTTGCATTACAGTAATAAGCACTTTGCTCATAGGTTCGTAGATTTCCACCTGCTGTTTATCAGCTATCCATTCAACACGGCAGCCAACCATTTCCGCAATCGCTCTAACTGGAACCATTGTTCTTTCGTTAATAATCTGTGGTGCAACATCTGCCTTTACTTCCTGTAAATCAATATAAATTTGACTTGCAAAGCTTGTTCCGGAAAAACAAAAAGTTAGAACACATACCAACGTTACCATAAGAATTGCTTTTATTTTCATAATACTATCTCCTCTGATTATTTTTTATTGCTTCCCTAAAAAACCGACCAACTATTGTATGTAATTATAGCATATTTCTTGGTTAATATTCCCATTAGAAAATACTCTATATACCAAAAAACACCTGCCTTTCAACAGATGCTCTTGAATATACGGATTGTTATTCTGGGTTTAGCTACTTCGCTTCCACAAACGCTGCATTTACCCTGGATTATCAAACCCAAGTCATCATTTTTAATTTGATAATCAATAATCTCTACAACATCACTACAATTCGAACACCATACATTGCTTAATATCATTTGCTTAATGTTCTCTGGTATCCGCTTCCATTGTACATTTACAACTGTCACAGGAATTACAACTGTTCTTTCATATTTCTCTAAACTAATATATTAACAAATTAAAAGGAGCGTTGATTTGCATCCAGATTTAAACCGAATGCTTTGTTCAACTTTTATATCAAATTACGATATTCTCTTCTTCCATCTACAATGGAATATATTATTACCAACTTATCTGCCTCATTTATCTTATAAAAAATAAGATGCCTTTCAACAATCACTACTCTATACCCTTGCTTTTTCAAAATCGTATATCGAGGAACACTTCCAGACTCTGGAAATTCCCGAAGACGATTAATTGCTGTTTCGATCTTGTCTAAATATCCAAGTGCAGTATCAATATCACCAGAATCAGCGGCAATATAAAAGATGATTTCACGGAGCTGTTCCTCCGCTTTATCCGTTCGTAATATTTTGTACTTCATCCATTCTTCCTTTCCAGTAAAGATGCACGAAGATCATCGAACGAATCCTGTATTGGTGCCAATCTCCCATTTTTAACATCATCATCCGCCTCTGCAAGTGTTCTAAGTAGTTCCAGTTCCGATTTCATCTGATAGTAATCCTGTAAACCAAGAACTGCTGTATCACCTCGTCCATTTACAGTAATAATAACAGCATCTCTTGATTGTTTGCACTGCTTGGAGATTTCACTATAATGATTTCTTAAATCTGCCGAAGGTCTGATTGCTGCTTCCATGATATCACCTCATTCCAATTGCTTTATAATCATATTATGATATGTCATAGTCATACAATATCATAATATGACTATGACATCAAATTGTTATTTGCTCATACAACTTACTCTATTTTTAATTAACATATATTTGCGCACTTTCATGTTCCCATACCCGACCCTCTCCCTATTTTACGTCCGCGGCAACATATTTTCCAGCATTGCAAATGTACTAGTTTCCGGCCTTTACCCTCGATATATCCTTACCACGCACTCACTGTGTGTTTGGGATAGTATGATGATACTGATGCGCGTAAATAGGGGATTTGCGAAATGGTACGCCCCCCTAAAGGTCAGGGGGGCGTTTTGAGATTGGATTTATACTATTTCATAAATATCACAGTATTGATATTTGGGACTACGCCTATATTGCAGCCAGTACCATCCAGAACTAGTGAGCTAGAAATCCGGCCTCATCAATAAAACTTGTCGGTGTTCCAGTACTAGCTTTGCCTCGTCTGATTCAAGTCTTTTTTAATACTGTTACCATTATGTTATTGCCATCCTAGTTCTAAGATACATTGTCGGATTAGAGAATAACCTGGAACAACAGCAATTGCAGGCTGCAAATGTGAATGGTGATTCAGCAGTAGATGTAGGAGATCCTTACACATTTAAAATCGGTTGAACATATATTGTACTAGTTAATTAGCCGATTAAAAATTGCGTAAGGAGATGTTAGAATATGTCGAAAAGGTATGCTTTTTCAACTGGTCCTCTAGAAAACCAGCTCGATAGTGTTGGAACAATAGCTAAAACTGTTTGGATTAAGGTTTTGAACAATAGAAGGGAAAAATTTATAACTGCAAGAATACGGATATTTCACTTGGATGGTACAAAAATTCTTATTTTCGAAAACGAACATACCGTGGCTCCCGAATCATCTGACATTGATATAGTTTATCTTTCTGAAACCGATTATGAGTTCGAAGTTCAGTATGATGTAAATCATCAAGGTGCACTAGTTTCCGTTTTTACAAAGGACGCAAATGGTAACCTGGTTGATGCCCATCGCGTATTAAACAAAGAATTTACGCCGATTCATAAATTGTGTGTACCACAAGTAAGTTAAAAGAATGATTAAAATAGGCTGTAGGTGAAATTCCATGAGGGGACCCCAGCAGCCGGGGTGTACCCCATAATTCCAGCACCTGCAGCTACAGGCTCAGCACCAGTGATTGCCGCTCCCAAGGCAACTGCTCCAGATGTTCCTCCAACAGGAAAGAATGCCTTTTGTCTATTTGCATGATTGGTTTCAGCATTGCGAAAAGCTTGGTGAATTACATATCGTGCTTTCTTAATCATCGATTCGTAAATGCATTGCTTTACTATCAAATCAATATCATCGGCCATGAATACAGGATCCAGATAAATTGGTAAGATAGTATCTGATGCTATTAACAGCGAATATGCCTGTGATTGATTCAGATTCAGCAGGATCTTTCTAAAGACAGCCTCCGATATACAGAGAACGGCGGTTTTGAAAACCGCCGTTCATTGGTTAGAACAGTATTCGGACACAACTAACGACCCACCGAGCAACGGTTTTTTCTTTTTCCGCTTTGCACGGCGGGTAAATTTCAAGATTGTTTGTTAGGCATCCCATATGGTCTATGTCCCCGTTCTGTTTATGACAAAGGTGGATCAGTTTTCATTGCTATATAAGTTGCAATAATTAATTTACATTTTCACACACAGCCTGTCAATTACAACACTAGGTATGGTTTTTATGTACTTCATGAAACTTCTAACGGCTTTTTGTATTTGGCATACATTCGAGAAAAA
>JAQUYQ010000027.1 GCA_028691795.1 Herbinix sp. | reverse complement strand
CTTCCACTTTCTGAAGTACCTCCTTAATATCAAGTCTTGCAAATAAAATCTGGGGTGTCTCGGTAACTTTCGTTCCGTCTTGAAATAAACCGTAGCTTGAAAGTTCCTCTATTGTTCTTATTTTACTGGAAAGCTGGGTTAAAATCTTTGCTGAAGTATCCGGCATAAAGGGTTCAAGTAAACTTGCTCCTATACAGATGCTTTCTGTCAGATTGTAGAGAACCGTCTCCAGGCGGGCTTTCTTTTCTTCCTCTTTTGCCAGAGCCCATGGCATCGTTTCATCAATATATTTATTACAGCGTTTAAATAACGTAAAGATTTCACCGATTGCATCTGCTACGCGTAGCTTCTCCATCTTAGCAATAACTTTCTCTGATGTTTCAAGAGCTAAGGAAATGAGTTCCTCATCGACCGGCTCTGTTACCTTACCATTACGTACCACTCCGTTAAAATATTTATTGGACATGGAAATAGTTCTATTCACGAGATTACCTAAGGTATTAGCCAGATCCGAATTAATTCTTTCCACTAACAACTCCCAGGATATAATTCCATCATTATCAAATGGCATCTCATGAAGCACAAAATATCTGACCGCATCCACACCAAAAACCTTAACCAAGTCGTCTGCATAGAGTACATTGCCCTTGGACTTGCTCATCTTATCGCCGGCGCTTCCCTGCATCAACCAAGGATGACCAAATACCTGTTTCGGCAATTCAACATTAAGCGCCATCAACATAATCGGCCAGTAAATGGTATGGAAGCGAAGAATGTCCTTACCGATTAAGTGTAAATCTGCAGGCCAGAATTTCTTAAATTGCTCCGTACTGTTACCTTCTGCATCATAACCAATTCCGGTAATATAATTACTTAACGCATCCAACCAAACATATACTACATGCCTGTCATCAAAGTCAACCGGTATGCCCCATTTAAAGGAGGTACGGGATACGCAGAGATCTTGAAGACCCGGTAAGAGGAAATTATTCATCATCTCATTTTTTCTGGATTCCGGCTGAATAAACTCAGGATGTGTATTGATATGGTCAATCAAACGATCGGTATATTTGCTAAGCTTTAAAAAGTAAGCTTCTTCCTTTGCGGGCTGTACCTCTCTGCCACAATCAGGGCATTTGCCGTTAACTAATTGGGACTGTGTAAAGAAAGATTCACAGGGAGTACAGTACATTCCTTCATAGGTTCCTTTATAAATATCACCCTGTTCATACAGCTTCTTAAATATCTTTTGAATCTGCCTCTCATGGTCCGCATCCGTGGTTCGAATAAATTTATCATAGTCAGTATTCATTAAATCCCAGATATCCTTAATCTGACCGGCTACATTGTCCACGTATTCTTTCGGAGTGATTCCTGCTTCTGCTGCCTTTAATTCAATCTTCTGTCCGTGTTCATCGGTACCGGTCTGATAGAATACATCATAGCCTTCAAACCGTTTGAAACGCGCAATACTGTCTGCCAATACAACTTCATAAGTATTTCCGATATGTGGTTTCCCAGAAGTGTATGCAATCGCTGTTGTAATATAATATGGTTTCTTGCTCATTTTTTATCATTCCTTTCTATTTTCGTAAGTTTAAATTCTCTGTTGATTTTCAATTTGGAATTATATTTCTAATTTTTATATGTTATAAAACCAATTTAATTTTGGATACCTCTCTGTATTTTTTAATGCTTTAAATCATCTTTTTATTATACTTCTATATTTTACCCAAAATTATTTGTTGCAATAAAAAAACTCCCATCCTTAAATCACTTTAAAGACGAGAGAAACTCTCGTGGTGCCACTTTAATTTGCCTTTACCTCACAGTAAAAGCCTCGTTGGCTGCAAATTTTTACAGCTTAGCATACTAACGGTTGCTACCGTCGCAGCCTAAGAAGTAAATTCCTCGGTGCGCAGCTCCAAGACCATCTTCAGCAGCTTCTTCGTGCCTGTTCCACAGGAACAAACCGGACTCACATCCATTTCCCCTTCTCAGCTTACTGGGGTTCTCTGTCAATCGTTCCACTGCTTACTCTTCTTTTCATAGCCTTTATTCTTATTTATGTCAAAGTATACCATGTGCATTTTGCTTTGTCAAATATATAAATACATCCTAATCAATTATAGAATTTTATTTTTTAACATGTTATAATAATCATAATTATTGTCAAGTATTGGAATATAATAATGATAATTAAGGAGCCCGAATGAAAAAATCTCGTATTATAATAACTCTTGGTAAAATGAAAATATACCTCGGTATTTTTACTGCTATGTTAATAATGCTGCCTCTCTCCGGTTGCCACGCAAAGAGTAAAATAGAGCCTATTGTGGTGGAGGAGGAAAACGATACTGAGTTGGCTGTTGATCCTACCAAAAGAGTTTTGCCAAAAGAATTCAGCAAGGAAGCTTTCTCCACTGCAATGTCTGATGATGTAATAACCTCTACAGAGGATTCCTCTCGTGTAACTTTGCTTGCCGTCGGTGATAATTTGATTCACCTTCAGGTAATAGAAAGCGGAGAACAGAAAGATGGTTCTTATAATTATGATCATTTATACGCGAATATAAAGAACGAAATATCTGCAGCGGATATCGCAGTGATTAATCAGGAAACAATACTAGGTGGTGATGATTTTTCTTATTCCGGATATCCAAACTTTAACTCACCGACTGAAATCGGTGATGCTATAATTAATGCCGGCTTTGATGTAGTACTACAAGCAACGAATCATACGATGGACATGGGTTATAAAGGTATTGAAAACACTCTGGCTTATTGGGACAAACACCCGGATATTAAAACCCTTGGGATTAATGAATCAGAAGAAGAAAGTGAACAAATTAATATTATAGAGAAAAATGGAATTAAAATTGCTATGCTCAATTATACTTACGGCTTAAATGGTTATCACCTGCCAGATGGCATGCCTTATCTTGTGAATATTCTGGATAAGGAGAAAATGTCAGAGGATATCAAAAAAGCAGAGGAACAGGCAGACTTTACGATTGTATTTCCACATTGGGGTACGGAATATTCCTATGTTCCAGATAAGACGCAAGACGCCCTTACCCAATGCTTTTATGATAATGGTGTTGATTTAGTTATCGGTTCGCATCCTCATGTCCTCGAGCCGGTAGATTGGATTGAAACCACTCCAGGGCATCGTATGTTAGTGTATTATTCTCTGGGTAATTATATGTCCTATCAGAAGGAAGCCCCACGAATGCTAGGCGGTATGGCAAGTGTCACGATAACAAAGGATACCTCCGGTACTTATATCAGTGATTCCTCCATTATTCCTATCGTAACCCATTATGAGAACGGCCCTGCTGATTATAATTATGCAATCTATGAACTCGATGATTATACTAGTGAGCTTGCCAAGCTTCACGGTGTTTCAGAGATCGCACAGGACGGACCTTTCACCTATGAGGGAATATGCAATTTGGCAAATGAAGTGCTTGGTTCTTGGTATCCTGAATAATGTAATTGATACTGCTAATTGGTTAGAATCACATAAAAACAAATAAGGTTGACCAAAAAGGTACATCTCTATGGATATACGTTTTAGTCAACCTTATTTTATATAGATCTACCCTCTCGCTTCCCCAGCTTCATCCTCTGGATAATACCTTCTCGCGTACTAACCTTTATTAGAGTAGCAAATTTTAGTCAATATGTCAATAGTTTTTCTAATTATTTATATTATTTTTGTAATTATGCATAAATTTAAATAATATATATTTTCCTAATGCATTTACTTATTCAATATCACTATATATCAATCGATATTTTCTATATATTTTTACACCTAGTAAATTATGGCAGTCCTTCCAATAATACAGACATTTATGTTTTCGGGCTATATGCTAGAATCAACGAATATAGTCACCCAAACAATGATCTCCTCCCATTATCTTAGGATTAGAAAGGAACTGCCGAATGAGAAGGTATCGTACCTATCAATATGTGCTACCATTGATTATACTCCTGTCTTTTAGCGGAGAAAATATATTGCGAAATATGTATAAATCATTTATTCTTACTAATAGGTAATCTATGACAAAAGAAAGTGTGATGATAAAATTGGATAAACAGTTATTTGAACGGGTATGTGATGAAGTAATCGGACAAAGACAGGGTATGAACGGAATTGGTACCTTAAGCGAAAAAACAGTGCATTCGGTATTAAAAAGTTATCTTTCTCCCAATTCGATCAATCACGAAATTAAAGTTGGTGGCTTTGTTGCAGATATCTGTACCGGTAATGAAATCATAGAAGTGCAGACTCGTAGTTTTGATAAGCTTCGCAGAAAGCTTGAGACTTTTCTTGCAGTTGCTCCTGTAACAATTGCATATCCTATCCCCAATATCAAATGGATTCGCTGGGTTAATCCACAAACCGGTGAAATTAGTCCACCGAGGAAATCACCCAAGCTTGGAACACCCTATAACATTTTTAAAGAATTGTATAAAATTAAGAATTATTTGTTAAACCCGAACTTAAATCTTAAAATAATTTTAATAAATATAGAAGAATACCGTTTTTTAGATGGTTGGAGCCAGGATAAAAAGAAAGGTTCTACCCGCTGCGACCGAATTCCTACAGAACTTGTAGATGAAATATTAATCTCCGGACCTAAAGAATATCAGATTTTAATTCCTGATATTCTTGGAGGTGAATTTACTTCAAAGGATTATAAGAAGGCTTCCAGGCTTCCTATGAACCAGGCACAGACTGCACTTAATGTCCTTCATTATGTTGGTGCTATTGACCGGGTAGGGAAGAAGGGTAACTCCTATGTTTATATAAGAGTACAAGGTGATGACGATAGCCTTGCAGCTGCCAATTCTATACGATGAATATGAGTAAATGGTATAGGTAACAAATTTTTGTACAAGTTTTTAATTTATATTAATTTTTTTGGAAATCTATGGTATACTAAACTTATTCAATAACGATACATAATATAAGGAGGTTAAGGAAAGAGAACTAATCATTTTTCCTAAATAATCATGAGCGAAGAGACCCAAATAACGAATGAAAACGAAACACTAACAGAAAACCAAGTAAATTTACAGGATGATCTATCTACACCGAATAATGATAGTGCTCCGGAAGTAACCCCGGAAATCATTCCTTCAATGGATGACTTTAAGGAGGAAATTGCACGTTCTTTCAAAAAGATAAAAGAAGGCGACATCTTAAAAGGAACCGTAATAGGAATTTCTGAAGCAGAAGTAATCCTTGATCTTGGTTATTATACCGAAGGTATAATTAAGCTAGAGGAGTTAAGTAATGATCCCGGCTTTTCCATTAAAGCGGATATAACCCTTGGTGAAGAAATATCTGCTACTGTCCTTCAAGAGGATGATGGGAAAGGTAATATCCTGCTTTCCAGAAAACGTGCAGATGATGTCCTTGCTTGGGAACACCTGACCACCGCAAGGGACAGCAAAAAAATCTTTACCGTAAAAATATCTCAGGCAGTAAATGGCGGTGTCGTAACTTATCTTCATGGAGTCCGTGCCTTTATTCCTGCTTCCCAATTATCCTTGACCTATGTAGAAGATCTTACTTCATGGGTTGGCAAAGAAGTCGATGTTATCGTTATTACCGCCTCAGCGCAGGACAAAAAGTTAGTACTATCCGGTAAAGAGGTTGAGCGTAACATAGAAAAAATGGATAAGAGTAATAAAATATCTCGTTTACAGTTAGGAATTGTAACTACTGGAACCGTTGAAAAGATAACCGCTTATGGTGCGTTCGTAAATATCGGTGAAGGTTTGACCGGGCTTGTTCACATTTCCCAAATCTGTGATAAAAGAATCAAGACTCCAAACGAAGTAATTAAAGAAGGGGAAACTGTAACTGTTAAAATCATCGATATAAAGGAAGGTAAAATCAGCTTGAGTATGAAAGCGGTTGAAGAAAAAGAGGAGATCTCTTCCAATGTAGAAGAGGTTCCTTCCACTTACTCAACCGGTGAGGAAGCTACCACAGGGCTCGCTGCTTTATTGAAGAATATAAAGTTGTAATCTAACATTACGTGATTTTAAGAATTATTACTATAGGATGTGCATAATTATAACTGAATTTTTACTTAATTTGCAGGGCTAAAAGTTCCATTTCGTTACTATTTTTAATCGAGGCAAGTGAATTAATATTTCGATTCACTTGTATGGAGGAGCCTATGGGAAATAATAAAAGAATTTCAAAGCTATCCTTAAAAAACTTTAAAAACTATTTTGAAATAGAGGACACACCTGATAAAACTGTTGTTATTATACCGCTTAGTATGTGTTTAGGTATTTCTTTTGGTGCTGTTTTTGGACTGCTATTTGATCACATGCTAATTGGAACGACCATAGGTATTGGTCTGGGTTTAATCGTAGGTGCCATAGTTTATGCCATAAAAAAGTATAAGTAGCATAACTATTACATGTAGTTATCTTATCAGAGTAATTTAATATTATGTTTCCTTATATCACAACAGGAAAAAGGCTTTAAAGAATCTATCGTCGAAAACGACTATCTTTAAAGCCCTATTTTTATTTGTTTTTAATGATCATCCATATTAATACTAAAATGCTATAATTCCCATAACATACAAAATAATAAATGCAAGTCCACTTAGGCCAATTAAATTAAAAATGAAAAGTAACCAAATAAGTATATGATTTTTTTTAATCTTTGTTTTAAGTACTCCAATTTCTGTTAACATTTCGCCCTGAAGCTGTTTGCTCTGGTTAAATGACTGATTTTGCAACTCCAATAATAATTCCGAGAGGCGATTGACTACGTTTTTATCCAATTCATCAACTTTATTATTTGTATCAAGTACTGTCGTAGCCATACTCTCCAGATTGGTAAGCAACTTTTGCAATACACCTACTTTCATATCCTCCAGCAGCTCAAATGATTTATCTCCCTGCTCCTTAAGATAAGTAATGTCTATTGCTGTCTGTACGAAAGTAAGTTGATTATCCAGAGATCGTTTATCATAATTGTCCAGCTTGCCCAAATACTCTAGAATACATTTTTTATAACTTTCTAAGGCATCTCTGTATTCTGCCAGCTTATGATCATAATTGGTGTTAGTCTGTGCTGTTTCATCGTGCCTCCTTATCGTGGTTTGCTTCCTATGGGGTAATCCGAATGGTAAATTCATAGTTTTTCTCCTTTGTATTTTGCAAGGTAGCCGAACCTCTATGAAAATTTTCAACGCTTTCATTGTTGTTCTTTTAGGCTATATCGATTTGTATAAATAATAAAGCCCCTCTAAGCTTAGTCGCATCTCTTCTTTAAGGACCAAGCCGGGTGCTGAATTATTTCTATCGTATTTATCTGTAATCAAATATTAAGATAGTTGAATGAGGAAAGGTAAGTCAAATACCCCAGATTATCAAATAACTGAAGTTTTCTGGCATCGTCAAGATTTTCACTTTCTAAAACAACAAAAACCTTAAGCTTATCAATCTCTTTTATTTTATTTAAACTGTTTATAATCTCTTGCATCCACAATCTGCTGCTTTTTTTGTCTACCGGCGGATTCTCCCAACATATTCCGTCAATAATTCCGGACGTAAAATGTATCAGTCTTTCAATCGCATTGTTCTGAATTATTATATGCTGCGGGTATTTGCTCCTCAATCTTGCAAAAAGCAGAACACTTTCACAAATTAGTGCACTATTGTACTCTTTCAATATTTTATGATTTTCAACATTTCCTATGGTGTCAATAAAAATCCCATCATAGTCCAATCCATCTAACAGCTTGCCACATTCATGCATCAGTATATCCTGCCATCTTTTAGATTGTATATCAACAAGATAATTTCCATATATACTGTTTATTTCCACTTTCCCATTGCAATGTATAAAATCCTCGTCCTTGAGATATCTGTAGTAGTAATCCGACGGATTAATTTCAACAAGACTTATATATGCTATGGCTAAACATTTTCTTGCTTTTATTACTTTCAGGCCTTCAGGTGAATGTCCACGGGATTCAATAATTGCCACGTCATAGTTACTTAATTTTTCTTCCATACCATGTCCATAATATATGGTAAAATTCTTCGCCTCCTGAAATTGACTTCTTCTGTCCATTTATCTTCCCAGCACCTCTGTTCTTATATAACAAGTTTTACATGTATTACCATGCTCACTGCACTTAATCCCATTTGTTTCATACTCCCAACAGTTTACATCCTTCTTCAGGTATACAGGGCAGTCCATACAGATCTCAAATGAACTGCATCTCATCTCCCAACAATACCCAAGGCTTTTCTCATTATTCGTAAGGCTATTCCTTTTTTTATTAACCCAGCTAATTAAAGCATTTACACACTCTTTGTCTAATTGGGTATTCGCGCACATTTTAAGGCTTTTCAATGCATCGTAAAAGGAAACAGGATCTCTTCCCTTCCTTCCATTTATTTTTGCTAGGAAAAACTGTACTACCGATATTATTCTTGCACCCTGAGGTATTTCATTTCCCTTGATACCAGTTGGATAGCCTAGTCCATCAATCCTCTCATGGTGATATCTTACAAAATCTGCAACCCGTTTGCTGCCAAGGGCGGCTTCAATAATTTTTGCACCAGCTTCTGCATGGAATTTCATAGATTCATACTCTATTTCAGAATATTTTCCCGTTTTAAAGAAAATATCATTTGAAAGTCCCAAAACTCCTATATTACTCAAATATGCTGCCAAATATACATCCTTTTTCTCATCATCCGGCAAACCAAGCTCATCAGCAATTATATATGAGAATCTTGCCATCAGCTCCGAATACCCTACTGTATACGGCTTAATATTATCAATAAGCTGCATAAGTCCTTGCAGTGTACCCTGAAAAGACTCCGATAGGCTTCTCATAATATTCTGAACTCCAAACATCTCCTGAAATTTATTTCTTGCGTATTGCACTGCCTTAATTTTTATAATATCTAAACCTTGATTGTTATTACCTTCCTTATAGAGTAGCACAATAGAACCTGTTATTTCACTGTATTCAAACTTAGCAAATACAACAGATTCAATTTGATAAATGGTAAAATACGGAGGAAGCGTATAATAATCAGGACTATTTTTGCTCAAATTAACTAAATCGCTTTTGGTAGACAATGAAAACATATTTTTTAAGCCTTCAACATCATTTAATATATCTGTTTCAAAATCCCCTGAGAGACTTATAAAACAAAGGGGCATCAAGTCTTCCTCCTGTTTCTTGATAAAAAATCCCGAATCTGCTCCTGTCTTTTTAATGCATAACCCTATCAATGTAAACAGCAATCCGTCCTCAGTCCCCAAAGTATTAACAATCTTGTTGACAGCACTATCCGAGACAGCTATATTGTTTATTTTGTTCTTTACTGCATCTGTTTCAGATATAACATCAAAAGTCATCCCTACAATTTTTGCAAAATAATCCAACTTATTTATTGTTTTTTTAGATATCTTTTTTACAGGAAAAACTCTTATCAGAGCCTTTTTATCCCCCATTGGTATCACAAGTATCGGTACTTTTCCATCTGTAACTTTTTTTGTCTTATCAGGAATATCCCTATTTTCTACCGATACAGGTTGAATATATTGTTCTTTTTCAAATGGAGCTAATCCGCTGTAGCTTGGACCTATCTCGTTCAGATCTTCTATCAAATATTTTACGCTTTTTAAAGCATATAATTCATTTTTTGAATCAAACAAATAGAATCCATAGCTCTGAGCATTAATCATAGGGCAAACCATATTAAGGCATTGATCAATAAACTTTTGACTATTAACCGATGCTTGTGCCGCGCTAATAACATTTAATGATATTCCCTTGAGTTCTTTTTCAAATTTTAATTTCTTATAAATAAATAAGAATAGACGTATTAGAAAGATTAAAAAAATGAATAATGCCAATATTATTACTATTATTGAATATCTTCCCATTCTTATATTTTCAGGAATAAGGGCTATCCCATCCCAAAACTTTTGCTTTATTAACTCAATCCACTTTTCCATTATTCTTAGTCTCCTGAATATCTTGTTGTTTTTGTAGTGCAATTAATTGAGCCAATTCCTTCACTTTGTCCTCCAGTATACTTATTTGTACAGCCTGACGCAGTACAATGAATAAAAGCACAAGGCTTGTAAACAAAAATAGCAAGGATGGCGGATACGCTATTCCAATTAACATTGCGGCTTTATCAATTATATCCGGTATTGCCGCAAGAATAAGAATTATAAAAACAGCCGACAGCCAAAGTATCGTATTTTTTTCATCTATTTTTCGTTTTAACAATAATCTGATAACGATTACTGTATATAATATCGCACAAAAAATTAAAAACAGCTTAGCAATACTTCCCATATAAATCTCACTCCTCTATTATAATTTTTTCCCTAAGCATAACAATCAATATTGATAGGGTAACCTTAATCATATAATATATCGGTTTAAGACCGCTATGCATGCTTACGCCCTCTGTTCGGTCTCGCATTCCGACCGATATTTCATCAAGCTTAAAGCCAGACCTTAAAGTTTGTATAAGCACATCGGCATCAGGAAAATCACTAGGGAATCTGCCTCTCCTAGAGTAGTATGAAAATAGTTTTCTTGACATTCCCTTGTATCCTGAGGTAGGATCGGTTAATTTCTTATTTCCAAACAATTTAATGATATACTTAAAAAAACCTATTGCTACCCTTTTCGTATATCCGAAATGCATTTGCTCTGCTCCGCTTAAAAAGCGAGAACCTATTACTAGGTCTATACTGCCTGTACGAAGCTTGTTTAATATGGCCTGAACATACTTCACATCGTGTTGTCCGTCTGAATCCAACTGGATAATGTATTTGTAACCATTTTCAGTTGCATATTTAAAACCGGTTTGCAGTGCCGCTCCATATCCCAGATTAAAGGGATGTGAAACTACTACGATACTAAGTCCCTGCACCTGATTTAACGTATTATCCGTTGAACCATCGTTTACTAGCAGTATATCAATATCATACTCCAATTCAAGCAAGGAAGCTATAACATTTCTGATGTTACGTTCTTCATTAAAACATGGCATAATAACAAGTGCATCACTCATCTTAATTCCTCCCTAACTATCCAAGTATCTTTTGTATAATTTTAAATTTCATCAGTATCAAAGCATAAACTGTCAAATATATAAAACTGCATGCCACTGCTAATAACAGAACCTGTAAGGTATAGCCTGGAAATACCACTTGCTTTTCCAGTATTTCTTTCACGAATAACCCTGTTAATGAGGCAAAAATATTTGATCCAATAATTATTATCGGTATCCTAGGCTCTTTTGTTAATATTTGTCTTTTCATTTCTCTTTCACCCAAAAAATATAACAAAAGCATATTTGCAAGCCACCCTAATACGGCACCTATACCTATAACCCATAGCCCAAGATATCGATATGTTGCAAAGTCAAAAGCGATATTTATCACAGATGATACTAGGTAAGCAATAAATGCCTTTTCCATTTTTCCATATACCAGATAGACCCTAAGTAATAAATAAGAAAAACTTTGGAATATAATTGACAATGAGTAACCCGCCATTATTTGGGAAGTTAGTTCTAGAGAATCCAGTCCAAAAGCCCCTCTTAAAAATACTAGGCTTAAGACCTCCTTTCTCAGTATAAACAATAGCGCAGCAACCGGTGTAATAAACAATAATAGAATCAGCCAGGCATTATGTAACTTACTGTACAGTCCTTTATAGTTCTCTATGGCAATATTCCTTGAAAGGTCTGGCAAAATAACTACTAAAAGAGCTGAAATAAATACCCATAAAGGAAACTGCGCCAGCCTGTAGGAATAATTTAATGCTGAAACGCCTCCCAGGCTTATTTTATTAGCAACAAACCTCTCAAAGTAAAGAACGCTCTGATATAAAGTAAAAATTAATATAAAATAGACAGCCTGATTTACTAATTTTCTGATTTTTCCTGTATATAAAAAGCTTTCTTCCAGGCAGTTCCTTATCAAAGGCCTGTTTTTGAAAGCACCTGCCATATTAAACAAGTAAACTGCCATGATTAGAGATGCCAACGAAATAGATATCGCAATCAGAATTATTCCCTTTTCATAAGGTATTTTCAATACCATACATATCACTACCGCAAATAGTATAAATGCATTATAAATCAAAGGCGCAATTGCAGTTATTTTAAATCTGTTTTGTGCGTTAAGATAAGCGATACAAATATATGCAATCGGTATAATATATAAAATTGGTATAAATACGCTCATCAATGTCAATAACTGTGTTTTATCAACATTGTCTCTGCCACTGATGATTCCCATTAAGGTATAGCCATCTCCAGCCAAAAAAACTAAAGAAGTAATGAACGAAATCACTATAAATGCAAAGGATACAATATAAGCAGTACCCAAAGCTTCCTTTCTCTTATGCCCGGATAATAATGTTACAAAAACAGGGACGAGCACAAGTGATGCTGTTTGTCCAAGAATATTAAAGCCAATTGCGTCAGGGAGGAAGAATGCAGCAAATAGAGTGTCTGCACTTCCTGTAGTACCCAAGTAGCTTGCAAGCAACGTATCCTTAAGAAACGATACTAATGCAAGAGCAATATTTAAGGCAATTATTACGATCAGATCTTTATTAATAATCTTATTCTGTGAGTTTGTATTCATCATCTGTTAACTCTCCAATTCCAAACTTCTTAGGATCGCTAAACTTATAATTCTTCAATAGTCTCTCCAGTTTCCGCTTATTGCCTTTTATCCCATAGTTGTGAATAAATTTCATCAACAAGGATACGCGCGGTTTTGGCTGTTCACTGTCTATTTCCCAGGGATGTATGTATACAAAACAATCACGTCTTTTTAGTGTGTCCTTCAAACAGAAATCGATAAACCAATATGGCATCAGCCTAAAATAAAAACCTCCGCAGAAAGGAATCTTCAATGGCCCTATTTTGTATACCGGAACCGGGAACTCCAATACTCTGCTCTTCTTTTCATTTATAACAGGATAGTAAGGTTCAAAAGAGGCACCTGTTATTCCCGATAATGGTGTCCAAAAGGGTTGTACGCTTGAATCAACCAATATTCCTTCTCCCTTAAGAATGTCATGCAAATATTCCGACCTTTTGTCATAAGTCCAAGACGGAGCCCTGTAATACCTGACTTTCTTATCAGTAATACCCTCCAAATGCTGAAGAGACATTTTCAAGTCACTCTTAAGCTCGTCCTTATTCAGATCATATAATTTATCGTGCCAGTAACCATGTGACGCAATTTCATGTCCCCGTTCCGAAATATCCTTGACAAGCTCCGGATGTCTCTTGGCAATATAACCCAAAACAAAAAAAACAGCCTTTACGTCATACTTTGATAAAAGATTAAGCAGTTCTATCGTATTCTTTTCTACCCTGCTCTGGCATTCATCCCATGACTCTTTAGGAATGGCATAGTCATGCGCATTATACCAGTCCTCAAGGTCGATTGTTAAAAAAAGTTTCATATTTATACCCATGTCTTTCTATTTTTGATTACCCACACATAAATTGAATAGCCTCAAATCAGTAAGGTTGAAATAATTATCTTTATACCTTACATCTATCTCTTAAAGAAAAATTTCCACATCTTTGGATCCAGTGAATATTTTACGCTGGCTGCGACAAATCCTGCAAGCGGCATCGGATCAGTCCATGACAATATGTCATCATGAACTTTATATGCTGAACCCCCAAGTAGAGGAGGTGTCATGGCAAACCTATTCTTATTAAGAATAAAGTGTAGTATATCCCCGGGGAGCAGCCATCTGCAGTACAAGCCTTCCTCATAAGCTTGTGCAAGGCCAGGGTCTGTTCCCTTAGTAATCAGGTAAAGGTAATATGGAAAATCTATTCCACAATGTACGCCAAGCTCTAAAGAATTCCAGAAGCGCGGGTTAATCTCCATAAAAATATATTTTCCGGTTGATTCATCCAGCATGAATTCAACCTCAGCAATACCTGTCCAGCCAATATCTTGAAGCATTTTTGTGCACTTTATAACAATCTCAGGAAGTTTGATACTCTGTTGAACAGTACTTGGCCCCATTTCAACAGGAAAATGTCTTATTTCCTTTTGTGCAAATGAGGCTTTTAGCCTGCTTTGATTATCAAAAAGCAGGCAAACATCAAACCTTGGTCCGGTAGGAACTCTTTGCTGCAATATGGGGCATGGAAAATTATCATTTACTTCCTTATATGCAGGTATTAGTTCGCTAAAACTGTTTACTGACCTTATACCTCTGGAGCCTGAGCTTTTCCTCGCTTTAACAATTGCTGGAAATCCAACTTTTTCTATGCAATTCTCTATATCCTCTATATTCTTTGGCAAAACAGTAATCGGACAATCCAAGCCTGCCTTTTTTGCCATTTGCACACTTTTCCATTTATCAGAAGCCACTTCAAACTGGTTTGCATCAGGCACTGTAAAACGTACTTTTTTTGACAAATAATCCTTTTGCTCAATCACCAGAGCCATTGCTGAATCGTCCATCGGAAACAAAATATCGATGCTGTATTTATCAATCGTCCTGTCAAGCCATTCCAAGAAATCATCCGGTTTTTTAATAGGTGAGGGATAAACAAGATTTTTGGAACAATACCTTGAAAATCCCGATATATTCATCAATGTTTCCTCAGCAGAATATATTTCAATATGCTTTTTTCCAAGAGATCGGACTACAGATAGTGTTTTTCTAAGCTGTCCGTTTGTTAATAATACCCTGTCGCTCATAATCAATCGTTTTGTGGGTTACCCACTACCTCCTGGTAAATTCTATATATTTTAAAATCATCATCCTCATAATATGTGCTTACATTGCTGTGAGTTGATGCATATGCTTCGGTAATCATCCATATATGCCCCTCCATTATCGCCCGATTGTCGCCGTCTTGATAGAACTGCATGAACGGATCATCATCAAGTGGCTCTATTTCTTTTCTCCAAATTCCAAAGTAATTGACTTGTTATAAATAATTGGCTTTTTTTCTACAAATATAAATATGTTATTGACAGGAAAGGGAAATTTAAAATCCGGATCCATTACCTGTTCTTTTGTATAGTCCTGTGCAAAGTTATAGCCCTCCTCGTACCACCCGTAACCAGTTATCTGAGCCAGCTGCGGATCTGTGGCCACAACATACCAGTTACCTGTGCCATTTGTATTTTTAGTAAATTCAGATTTTATTTTGATATAGGCCTCAGCAGCCTGATCATATTCGACATGCTTATAATAGGTATTTAGTGAGTAGCTTCCGGTAACAAGACTGAATGCAATAAACGCTATAATGGTACTAGTGGATACAAATCCTTTGATATTGTTTCTTACTGCCTGATTAATACTCTTAAAGATTAATAACAGCCGGTCAATAGCATAAAAGATAAATATTGCCGCTGTTATAGGCAAAAGAAGGGACAAAAATGGCCCTGTACGTTCTTTTTTTAGTAATTCAGGCAATTTTTCAGCATCTATCAGGTTGGGAATGTTATAGGCTATATAAAGTATGCTTGTTATAGCCAATAATGTTGTGTAAATATTTATATCCGTTATTTGGTATCTTAATCTTTTGAAGATTAATGTAATCAATAAACCTATACAACCAAATATCAAAATATACATAATAAATGAATCCGGAAACAACAGGCTGTAAATATACTTTTTGTAAGAAAGCTCTAATATCTTTATTCCAGTTACATCAGTAACCATTTCAAGTGAGGTTTCGTGAAATACTTTTCCTAACAGCATACCCAATACAAGCGGTAGAAAGGATACTGCCACAACCGCCGCAGAGATCCCCACCAATTTTACTGCTGCTTTTAATTTAAACTTCCGAAAGATTAGCGAAAAGATTACTGTAACTGCAGTCCAGAAAATTAAAAACGCCCCGCTGAAGCTGTGAGACATTAGCCCGATCAACAAGCATGCTTCAAAGCTAAACAAATTCCGTATGCTCAAAGTTTTGATATACTCGATTAAAAATGCAAATCCAAGCACTATAAACAGCATTCCAAATTCCTGCGGCATAGTTGCTGTCTGCCGGAACACTACAGATGGGAGTATATTGTTATTTACGGTCAAACCGTAAATAGCCATAGCAAGTACGGACAGATACTTGTTACCGGTTATTTTAAAAGCCAGAAAATAAATTGCTATCACCAACAATACGGCACAAAACGGACCAAAATATCTTAAAATCCAATATGAATCAGAAAACGTAATTTTTGATATTAAAGCAATCACTGAGTGCATGGCTTTCGGGTATATTTTATTGTCCAGATACAGATTGTTAGACATGATCGCTTTAATCCATTTCAGGTGCAGGTACATATCCAAATGTGGATATGCATAGTGCACGATGGAATGAAACATTCTTACTGACACTGATAAAATGAGAACCACAAAAACAGTCAACGAAAAAATTGGTGTCTTTAGCCATTTCCGTAACCGTTCAGAATTTCTTTTAAATACATTTATACTGCTTCTCTTCACATTATTGAAAAATGCTTCCCTATAATTTTTAGTATCCATAGCATCATAAAAAAGGTACAGCTTTGACAGGAGTTTAGAAATACCCATTTCCCGGTTTTTATCAAACTTAATCAGAACTATTATTGCAAGAACGATGAAAACGCATATAGATATTACATCAAAAAGCTTTAACAAAACAAGTATATGTACAGATAATATCATAAAAAGGATACTACATATAAACATAAAGAAAAATCTATCCAGGAATGGTAATTCTCTATCTGAGCTTTTCATAAAAATCATTGGAATGATTAAAAAGAAAAAGAGTAATATCAGGATGACCCTGACCGTTTCAGATAATGTTATTAAAAACATTTAGTCTACCCCCCCACAACTTTTTCTTTTCCAAGTCTTCGAAAGCTTTGTTATAAATATAAACTATTCTTATGTTTTGATCCTCATAGTAGATACTATAGCTTCCACCGGAAGATTTATATAGCTTTAGCCACTCATCCATCGCTTCGCCGTCAATCTTCATCTTTTCATACTTAGGTCCTTCAATGTTATAAATAATGTTACTTTTGTTTACCTCAAAAATATTCTTCTGCTGATAAATAAAAATATTTTCGCCCAGGTTCAGCCATTTATCTTGAAACGGATCTTCTGCACTATAGTCGTTTGTAAAATTTTCGGTTGTTATAAGAAACCCAGTGCCTGTTACCATGGCATACTGTATTTCTTCAGCCACCAGTGTCCAGGACTTTGGTTGATATTGCTTTACCATTTTCAAATACTGCTCAACACCGCTGTCCCATTCCATTTTATAAGGCTCCAAGGGTTTTACTCCTATAAATTTTACAAGCAGGACTAAACAAATAAAACAAATACCCATGGAAAAAATTTTACCGATTGTCCGTATTTCCATACGTGACATAAGCACACCGGAACTGATCCCTATTGAAAGTACTGCGAATAATGCCCATATTTCTTTAGTTCTTTCGTTAAGCAGCGTACTTTTTGTTAGGTAGCCGCCTGCATAGTATATTATAAATACGCTTATAATTAATAGAAAAACTGGAAATAGTAAATAAGCTTCCTTTTTCTTCTTCTTTGCTATTATTAATAAATAAATCCCAAATAATAAAAACGCTACCAGTGCTAAATAATCTGTTGCTAATAATTTCTTAAGACTTATGTTCCCAATATCCGTTAAAAATTCCACAGAAGATCCATGCAACCCAATGCCCTCGAATAGCCCGGCAGCAAAAGGTACCAGTGACGTAATAGCAGAAAAAATTCCTCCTGCAATTAGTTTCATATAGTATTTAAAGTTTTTTACAGGCGCTTTTACGAATAATATGAAAATGTTTATACTTACTGCAATAACTCCAAAAAAATAAACAAAAGTATGTATAAGTCCCATAACTGTTAATCCTGTAATAGCTGTAAGGAAATCCCGTTGTCTTCTTTCTTTTAGGTATTTATAGGTAAAATAAATCGTGGGAAGTAAAAAAACCAAAGCAAACTCCTGAGAATTTGTAGCCGCCTGACGTACTATTTCAGATCCAAAAATTCCTGCTCCAATCCCGTAAATCGCTGCAGCAGCCAATGCAGCATATTTACTTTTTACTAACTTATAAACTACGTATAAAATACTTACTCCGATCAGTAAACCATTTAATGGACCTGTATATTTCAAAACATACATGGCATCCATAAACGAAAATTTGTGGATAGTCGCCATGTAAATGCTTAAGCCTCTCGGGTATACTCCACCTTCAGGTTCATAAAAAAGTTGTCTTCGCTCTACACCCTTAATCCAGTCAAGGGTAATATATGAATCTGAAAGGGGCATAGCTGCATGGCTTATAGCATCACCAAACCTGATATAGGCAGATACAATCAGGACTATGAATGTCAATCCTGCAAATACAACTTTTTCCGTGTTAGAATGTGACAAAGCAGTTGTTTTTTGGAAATTAAATATTGTATTCTTCACTTTTAAAGTAATGACTTTCAGCACATTAACCTGTTTATCAAGAAACCGTAATATCAAAATCCCTGTTCCCTCTTCCGATCTTCTTCCCAGTAACTTTGTTTCTGCTGATAGTTTTCTACAGAGCAATAATATTATTATAGCAAACATGGTAAGAAACTCATAAAGCTTGGTAAATACAAGTACGTAACCCACAACGATAACCCAGAAAACGGCTCTTATATAGTTAGCAGCTAAATTATCTACATCATCTTCATCAATTCTTCCTCCAATCAAACTGGGCAGGATAATAAATAGGAATATGAAAGCTATAAAGAACTTTGACATATTAGCAAACTGATTGCTAAAACTTGCATACACTAATTATCCCTCCTTAGGACATGGCATATAAATAATAATCTAAATGATCAAAAACTTCATAAACCGTTTTTGTAGATTTTATCATAAAATAGATCGAACCCGCCAGAAGACCGCATATAGCAAATGCATAACCCTCTATCCCATGAAACGGAACATTATTCCACAAGTTGTTCTGCATCCAGCTAAACCACCTGCTTCCTATAAATCCGACCCCAATATTTATTGCTAAAGAAGCACCCAGCGCCTTGTTTATTATCTTTGGTTGAGACAACGAAAAAAGTAAAACCGAATTCATCAAGCCCACTGCCAGTATTGAATACGCAATAATTGAGCAGGTAAAGACGAATAGAATCGTGGGGTTTTCTGCTATACTGAACCTGAGTACTGCGCTGTAATTTTTGTCAATATATAAAAGCAGCAGGTAGATAAAAACTCCGCTTAATAACGATACAACAATAGTTATAAAAAGGTTTTTGGTATATTTTTTCTTAAAAAGATTGTTTAGTTCATTCGTATTATATAAAGTGAAGTTTTTAATTTGAAGCTCAAGTTGCTTCATAATACTATAAACAACTACTTCAATTACACCTGTCGGTATTATAAGAGTAAATAAGGCAAAGTCAAGTCCCAATTCATAGGCTCCTCTGAACCAAATAATATAGGGCATATTAGAACTATCATTTGCTGACCAAGCTATAACTCTGTCTGTATAAAGAAAAGTGAAATATGAAAAACCATATAAAAAATATGGTACAACTGTATAAAAGGTAACAGATAACTTAGGCATTTTTGGAGAAAGCCCCTTTTCCATTTTTAGTTCAGCTTTATGAAAAAAATAGATAACTAACAATAGACACAGAATGGTAACTACGACCAGTGAGATCAGCTGTGATACTATTATGTTTATATCCATTATAAGGAATAAAAAACCGACTAAAACGATACCAAAAGCAATAAGTCCGGTAAAGGCAAACTCTTTTCTTAATATATACATTACTGTAACCGACAGCCATATGGAACTAAGGAAAATATAATATAATATAGCTATCAGAAGCATTTTCATCGGAAAAAAAGAAAAAATATAGCTAATCGCCAATAGTAGCAGAGCAAAAGTAAATATTGTGACATATCCTATTTTAATAAATGAAAAAGTAACCTTTCGCGCCATATTATAATATCCCATTATAATATAAAAAAAACCTCTTCTTGCAATAGCCTGTGTAAAGCCTCCTACCGTCATAAAGCTCAATATTGTACCGACTGCTATACTGGTAGCAAGGTCTGTAGTAAGGTTTTCGTATGACCACAACGAAAAACGCAGCGTAAGCATCGATACAACCGATATTGCCATAGGCAAAGCAAAAATAAGCCCTCTAAAAAAATTCTTTATAGAATTTATTATAAAATTAAATATATTGAGCTTTTCTGGAGGTACATACGTCGAAACAGAAGTCTTACTATCAACTATATCAAATACCTGCTGTGCCATTTCAAAAATATTGTTAAACCCATAAGCAGCAAATGCTCTCCTGTCATTCCACCCAACTGATTCCAAGTAAGCCGCAATTTCATATAAATCATGATACTTTACACGTTTCTCAGTAACTTCTTCCACGATACTATAAAAATCATTCTTCGTATTCATTCGTATTACTCCATGTCAGGTAAAATCATATTAACAATAAGCTCAGGTAGTTTTCCTTCTCTATCTGCATATTCAATTACCTGTGACGTTATTTTATCGTTTAACCCAATAATTAATTTGCCATTTCTGTCAAATAGATCTGTTCCTGCTATTTTTCCAATTATATATTTTTGACGAATAAATCTTGCATCCTCATCAACCTCCGTCTCAACATGCTTATGTATTTCATTTTCTTTACCTGACATGTCTTTCTCTGGTGTGCCTTTATCCTTCTGCTGTAATATTGAAAATATACTTTTTTCACTTTCTATAGCTGCAGCCATTTCATCTTTTACATAAAATTCTTTTCTTACAACTTTTTGTACCTTATCTGCATTGGAGGTATTATCAAAAAAGCTGTTAATCGGTACAGTATCATCAGTTTTATTAACATATTCAAGAATCTCATGAGTATCTATCCCTAAACTGACCATATCAGATTTCTGATATTCATTTACCGCAATACCCCAAAATGAACTCTTTTCTTCTCTTATTACTTCTTTCTTAACAATATTCTTTGTATTAATCCGGGAGAAGTTAAGCAATTTTCCCATATTGTTTGCAGGTACTGTAATTTCAGGTTTTTTACTCTTTACAGCTTCATTCTTGAAATCAACAGCTTCGATTTTATCTTTTTCATTAACTGTACTATTATTCTCTGTTACTTCGGATATTGCCACAACTGTAGGCATATCCCTTCTTGAGTTGGAAGACTCTGATATAGAAATCTCGACATTATTACTATTAACTGCATTCCTATTTTCAATCATTACTGCCAGATTATCTAGCTTACCTGCTAAAGTCTCTATATCTTGTTTGATAATGTCAACCGATCCGTCTAACGTTTTATTTACTGCTAGCTTATTACCAGCTTTTTTATTATTGGCTTTTGTTGGACAATTTTGTTTATGCCTATACATCGTTTTGAGCATTTCAACATACAAATCTACCGGTAGATTTTCAGCTGAATAAACCGTTGAATCTCGTTTTATACGTATTGAGAGTAATTCCAACTGCTTCTTTTCCCTGTCAAGTTTTTCGATCTGGCGAGATAGTTCAGATCGTCTTTTATCGTTTTTATTTAGCAATTCTTTTATATATTTATCAACCTGATATATTTTATATTTATTCATTACTGATCATTCCTTTCATCAATATTCTGTATTCATCAAAATATCCTTCTACTTTGAAATCCGCCTTTAGCATTAAAGTCATTTTCAATTTGCTTTAACAGAATTTCCATTTACTAATTTGAATATTCACCTTAAGCTGTCTTATTATTATTTATCAGCCTATCAAAAACCATAGCTTTTTCTTCCTCGACTTCTGCTTCTATTAATCTCCCAAGTTTTCTATATGCCTGGGCAAGGCTCGATAAAATATACGGTATTAATATATTTCCAGGCTTCATATCCAAAACTTCCTTAAATTTCTCTATCGCCTGCTGATAAAAACCAGAAACAAGCAGAGCTTCGGCAATTTCTATAGTAATCATTAACTGTCTGTTGATTATATCTACATGATTGACAGCTTTTCCAGGTTTTGCTGATAGCATAATATAGCTTTTAATATGATTCTCCAACATGTTCTTAATACTGAAAAAGTTAATAGCTCTGTCTCTACCTTCTGCACCCATTGTCTCTCTTAAGGTAGGATCATCAACTAGCTTTATTATTGCTTCAGAGAATTCTTCATAATCTCTTGGGCTTACAAGTATTCCTGTATCTCCAAGTGCTTCCGCTATTCCACCAACATCAGTTGCAATAACAGGTTTTTCACACATCATTGCTTCTATAACTGAATACGGAAAAGCTTCTGATATACTGGATAAGGCTATAATGTCGCCACTTCTATATGCTCCTACCACATCACTGGTATGTCCTGCAAATATAAACTTCTTTTCAAGTCCAAGGTTTTTTACAAGTTCTAAACATTTTTTATAATACTCTTCTACCGATACTGACCCATATATTATAAATTTTACATTATCTCTTTTCTTACATACGATATCTGCCGCTTTTATCATCGTTTCTATATCTTTAATAGGATCTATTCTTGCCAAAGCAGCTACAACAATTTCCTTATTTCTTGTTTGAGCTTCCTTTGGTTTAAATACGGAAGAATCTACCCCGTTGTATATTACATTTATTTGTTCCTTCTTTACCCCGAACTCTAATTCCCAGCGTGTATTATAGCTGCATACCGGTGAAATTTGATCCGCAAAATGATAATTCATACCCGTTATAAAATGTATCAATTTTACAAGAAAATCTGACAAAAAGGTTGGATACTTTCTTTGCGCTAACGATAAATACTGTTCTCTGACATACAGTCCGTGTTCCGTAAGCATAAATCCTGATTTGTTAACCAATTTTGATATTATGCATGGCAAACCACAAAAAGCTGCTGCCGCAGAATGGCACACATCTACCTTTGGGATAGGTGTATTTAAAATATTCATAAATCGGTAGATCCATCCGAGGCTTTGAATCATAGAAAAAACATTAGGAACGCTTAATTTGGAATCATCCTTACCAACATAATTATTCAAAATCGTCTTGTAGGTATCCCAAGTCTCTTTCGATTTAAAACTTTCTTTATATTCATAAGTTGAAAAATAATTGTATAATCCTACAATTACTTTACCCATTTCATCATAATCTCTTTCATCCTCGAGGATACCTCTAATTAAGCCTTCAAATAAAGGAAGGAATGTACTTTTAATTACCTTATCTGTAGTTCTGTTCTTTGATTCATAAACCATTGAGAACGGAGATTCAAGGTGTTCTCCCGGTTCCTCAGTTCCCCATAAAGGCATCTTTATTAAAGTTGAATCCTCTGGCAGCGTAAATTTTTGTGTAACAAAAGGATTCATAATTATACTATATACTATATATTCTACTTGATCTATCTGCTTTACCAGAGTGTCACTCCATGTACTAACGCCGCCTTGATGAAATGGATATGTTCCCTCCGTAGTTAACATAACTCTAAGTTTTCTTTCCATATAATTATTATCCGATCCATAAGAATTTCAATAGCAAAAAACAATAATAAAATGTCCTCAATTAGCAAAAACTAAGACTAAAGTACTATTTATATCATAATAAATGACTTGTCTTATATTGTCAATAGACTATTATTTCAATCAGCTCTGACATCAGAGCTGATTGAGCGCTTTACATTTTAACTAAATTTTCAGCCATAAATTAACTGTGAACATAACATAATTCATTTCATGTGATAAGTAAATTTTGACTAACCAGGACCCAAACAGCAAAATGCCATATCTTTACATTACTGAAATCTTTAAGTGTTAATAAAAAAACTAAAAAGGTAAATTTCCAAACTTTTCAAACTTCATTTTCTCTTATAGTTATAATAATATTACAATATTTAAATTTACTATATAATACCACTATTATCCTTCATTTGTAAATTATTTTATATATATTATTACCATTTTCCACTGTGGGACTAATCAATACGCTTGTCATATATTAATTAAGGCTCTAAGAATATTACCTCTTATGGAATATTCTTAGAGCCTTAATTAATATACATTTTCATATATAAAAACATCCAATCTGTTACTTTAACGGAATAATATCCATTATATAGAGGATTAAAAATTCTAACGCCGATAAACCAAATATATTAAAAACTAAGATTAACCA
>JAQUYQ010000174.1 GCA_028691795.1 Herbinix sp. | reverse complement strand
ATATATTAGACTTAATGGTATTATGTAGATTAGCTGCTACGAAAAGTGAGGCAAGACGTCTGATTCAACAGGGTGGAGTGTTAGTTAATGATTCTAAAGTGGAAGCGATCGATTATATAGTTACTTCAGATCAATTAAAAGATGGAGTAAGGCTGCGTAAAGGAAAGAAAACACACCATAAGGCGTTCATAAAATAAAAGGAAATGATGAAATGAATAAAATACCAGAAGTGTTAATTGAGATTGGAAGGGAAACAATTAAAATAAAACCTCCAAACTGAGTAATATTATTTTACATCAGTTTGAAGGTTTACACAAACTTTGGGATAGTCTTTAAATATCAAAATTAAGTACGATTGCTTTAGGCCTACTCATTGCTTCTATGCTGTAACGAATACCTTGGGTGCCCATACCAGAAGACTTAACACCTAAAAAGGGAAAGTGATCAGGTCCTCGCTCCGTTTTATTATTTATCTGCACTGTTCCGACTTCAAGTTTACTGGCTATCATGAATGCATTATTAATATTTTGTGTAAAGACTGACGACTGTAGACCATATTCTGATTTATTAGCAATGAGAATAGCTTCCTCAATATCATTAACACGTATTATCGGCAGTACAGGACCAAAAGGCTCTTCCCAGGCAATGCGCATATCAGTTGTTATATGATCAAGTAAAGTCGGGTATATTAAATTACCTTCACGAATATTACCCGTAATTAATTTTGCACCTTTTGCTATGGCATCATCAATTAATTCCTGCACAAAATCGGCTGCTTCAATATTAATAAGAGGTGTTATTTGTATTCCATTTGCAGGGTTTCCTACTTTAAGCTGATTTATCTCACTTTTGATCATTTTAACAAGCTCATCTGCAATTTCATTAACCACAAGAACTCTTTTTACAGCAGTACACCTTTGACCTGAATAACTGTATGCCCCAGCGACGATATTCTTTGCTGTCATCTTCAAATCTGCATCTGCAAGAACAATTGCCGCATCCTTACCTCCTAATTCCATCATCATTGGAACCATTTCTGCTATCTTAGCAATATGTTTACCAACATTCGTACTACCTGTAAAATTGATAAAATTGATATCCGGATGAGATATCAAATAATCACCTATTTCCGATCCTTTTCCGGTAACAGTATTTAATACTCCTTTTGGTAGGCCAGCGATATGAAAGACTTGAGCCAGATATAATGCACTTATTGATCCTTGTGTAGGTGGTTTTAAAATAACGCTATTTCCTGCCATAAGAGCTGGAGCTATCTTTGAAGCAGATAGGTTAATTGGGTAATTGAATGGTGATATGGCTAAGACAATACCTAGAGGTACTCTTGTAACGAAAGAGATTTTATTTTTCTTATAACCGGGGAAATTATCTGCACCAATAGTTTCCCCTTGTATATGCATTCCTTCATTTGCCGTAAATCGAATAAAATCTGCTGTTCGTCTAATCTCAGAAATTGCTGAATCAGTATCTTTTGCTATTTCGACTTCAAGTATTTTTGATAAAAATTCAATATTATCTTCTAAAATATCTGCGGCTTTTGATAATATTTTTGCACGTTCACTAACAGGGGTATCTTTCCAGGACTTCTGAGCTTCTTTTGAATTTGCTATAATATTATCAATTTCATTTTTGGATATTAATTGTATTTTTCCGACTAAACTTCGATCCACTGGTGAAATAATATCAAAAGTTTGATTACTTTTTGATAAAACCCATTCGCCATTCACTAAATTCCCATATACTTTATCAATATGATTATTATCTATCATTCTAACCATCCTTTCAAACTTAAAGCTATATTATCATTCTGCTGGGTACACATAATTGCTTTTAATATATTTTATGTTAAAGTATTATGCAAGTAGGTACTTTATTGATACAGGGTATGTACAAAAACACCTGTTTCTATGATATTATTATCCCTTACCATACTTGATATATACATAGAACGAGTGTATAGTAATAAACAAATACTGCTATAAACAAAAGAAAAGTTAAGATATATACGGAGGAATAATATATGAACAGGATATGTTTTTTTGATACGAAGCCTTATGACAGGATTTACTTTGATTTGTTGAAAGAACAATATAATATTGAGGTTGAATATTTTGAACCAAAACTTGGATCAAAAACCGCATTTATGGCAAAGGGTTTTGAAGTAGTGGTCGCATTTGTAAATGATAAGATTGATGCAGATACAATTGATATTTTATATGAGAATGGAACCAGGCTGATTGCGATGCGTTGTGCAGGATATAATAATGTGGATTTTAAGCATGCCTTTGGGAAAATTCATGTAGTTCGTGTGCCGGCTTATTCACCCTATGCAGTAGCAGAGCATGCGATGGCACTCTTACAGACTCTAAATCGTAAAACCCACAGAGCCTATACAAGAACAAGAGATTTTAATTTTAGCTTAAATGGGTTAACTGGTTTTGATTTACATGGCAAGACGATGGGAGTTATAGGTACAGGAAAAATTGGCCGTATATTTATCGATATCTGTAAGGGATTTGGCATGAATGTAATTGCCTATGATCCATTCCCCTTGAAGGATACAGATATACAGTATGTATCCCTGGAGCAATTATGCAGAGAATCAGATATTATATCACTTCATTGTCCTTTGACAAAGGATACATTTCATTTAATAAACAATAATACAATTGCAATGATGAAAAACGGAGTATATATAATCAATACATCAAGGGGAGCACTGGTTAACAGTGAAGATTTATTAGAAGCGCTGAAGGCAGAGAAAATCGGTGGAGCAGGACTTGATGTATATGAAGAGGAAACGGAATTATTTTATGAAGATATGTCCTATTCAATTATCAAGGATGATATTTTAGCAAGAATTATATCCATGCCCAATGTTATTGTCACTTCTCATCAGGCATTCCTGACGAAGGAGGCACTGCATAATATTGCTGAAACCACCTTATTAAATTGTAGAGGTTATTATAATAATAAGGTACTTAGTAACGAAGTATGCTATCAATGCAGTAAAGGAGAAGCTTGCCCGAAAGGACAAAATGAGAAATGTTTCTAAATAACTAAAATTGATTATAGCTTGCATTTCAATTAATTTATAGTATAATCAATTTGAAACAAGGTGAATTAATATACTAAATTCTCTTGTTATGAATTCAAGGGGTGCTCACAAGAAAGTGGGCTGAGAGTAAGCTGTATGCTTTAACCCGTAACCTGATTTGGATAATGCCAACGTAGGGATATATAAAGTAGCTATGCTGCGTATATACTTCATTGGTGTATACGCAGTTTTTTATATCATAGGAAATTGTGTGCCGCCGAAGCGGCAAAATGGAGGTAACTATGTTAACAAAATGTATTGAAAATGTACGAAAGAAAGTGCCATTGGTACACAACATCACAAATTATGTAACCGTGAATGATGTTGCGAATGTACTGCTCGCATGCGGGGGAAGTCCAATTATGGCGGATGATTTAAACGAAGTGGAAGAGATTACGTCTATCTGCGGAGGATTGAACATTAATATTGGAACTTTGAATATCAATACGACTCGCTCAATGTTCTTAGCCGGTAAAAAGGCAAATGAACTGGGACATAAAGTATTGCTTGATCCGGTTGGCGCTGGTGCTAGTAATCTTCGTACCGAGACCGCGGTTAAGCTTATCAATGAAATTAAGGTTGATGTAATCAGAGGCAATATATCCGAAATCAAGACATTGGCACTTGGCAGCGGTAGTACAAAGGGTGTTGATGCGGATGTGGCAGATGCCGTTACAGAAGAAACACTGGATAATACAATTGCATTTGTAAAAGCTTT
This sequence comes from Herbinix sp., assembly GCA_028691795.1. Lineage (GTDB taxonomy): Bacteria > Bacillota > Clostridia > Lachnospirales > Lachnospiraceae > Mobilitalea. The sequence continues at coordinate 1,237 of JAQUYQ010000174.1, read as the reverse complement.
TGCAAAAAAAACAGGAAGCATAATTGCCATCACAGGAGCGATAGACCTGGTTGCTGACAGCGATAAATGTTATGTGATTCGTAATGGACGTCCTGATATGGGTAAAATTACAGGAACAGGCTGCCAACTGTCCGGTATGATGACAGCATTTTTGGTTGCTAATCCTGATCATGTATTAGAAGCTGCAGCTGCAGCTGTATGCACCATGGGCCTTGCCGGTGAAATAGGCTGGAGTAATATGCAGCCTGGTGAAGGAAATTCTACTTATCGTAACCGAATTATCGATGCTATTTATCATATGGATGGAGCTGTATTAGAAAAAGGAGCAAAATATGAGGTGCGATAAGAAGGATTTATTATTGTATGCAGTAACAGACCGTACTTGGTTAAAGGGTGATACCTTATACAACCAGGTGGAAAAAACATTAAAGGGCGGGACAACCTTTGTACAACTTAGGGAGAAAACACTGGATGAGGCCACTTTTCTTGCAGAGGCAAAAGAGATTAAGAAATTATGCAGACAATATAAGGTTCCGTTTGTAATTAATGATAATGTTGACATTGCAATCGCAATGGATGCAGATGGCGTGCATGTGGGTCAAAGCGATATGAAAGCTGGTAATGTCAGAGAAAAGCTTGGCCCGGATAAAATATTGGGAGTATCTACCCAGACAGTGGAACAGGCAATCCTTGCACAAAAAAACGGAGCAGATTATCTTGGCGTTGGAGCTGTATTTCATACCGGCACAAAAACGGATGCGAACGAGGTAAGCCACGAAACCTTAAAAGCAATCTGTGAAGCGGTAAACATTCCTGTGGTTGCGATTGGCGGTATCGGTAAGAATAATTTGATGCAGCTTTCCCAAACCGGAATTTGTGGCATTGCCGTAATCAGCGCTTTATTTGCACAGCCCGATATCGAAAAAGCAACAGAAGAACTAATAGAATTAACTAAGAAGATGTTGAACGCATGATAACAAGCGGCGAATTTCGTGTAAATGGAACGCTTCTTGTTTCATACTGATCATTTTGACTAAAACACATTTAAATATTAATACACTTTACAGCGGCAGACCGGGGGCACCACCTTTTGTCGCTTAACAAAATTAATGCGTATTCCGTCAGTAACTGGCGGACGAATGGAGGAAATATGAAGACAGCATTAACAATCGCAGGAAGTGATTCCTGCGGAGGCGCCGGCATCCAGGCAGATATTAAGACTATGACTGCAAATGGC
>JAQUYQ010000173.1 GCA_028691795.1 Herbinix sp. | reverse complement strand
AAGGAGTATAAATCCTCCTATAAAACAAGGAGTATTGAGAATGAATGAAGAATTAGGACAAGTGGATGCGGATTTAAAAGGGTTGTTTGTGGATAAAAATTACGATGAAATGATAGATTTGTTGAAGGAACAACCGGATACAGCAGTAAAAGAAATTAATGATTATAATTGGAATATTATCAAAAAGTATTATGAGACGGAAAAATTTGATCTCTTACTTAGTCATTTTACTTTTGTGGCTTATACCTGCTTTATCGTTGAATATACACATCAGATTGGTTTAATCAGTGATAATGCGTTTAATATTATGATGGCGGTTTATAATGATATATATGAATTAAAGAAACAATAAATTAGTTATTAAATAAAAATCACCTGTAGAAGGTGATTTTTTCATGAAAGTAAATTGATTTTCCAATTCATCTTGTTAAATTAGTATGGGCCAAAATGTAAATATCAGAGTGGTTCCTAAGCAATAATGAACAGATGGTTTAGTAATAGTTAACAATAATTAACATGCAAATAGGCATGGTGTTGACAAATTGATAAATAAACGATAAAATATGTTTCTAAGTATACGAATCATATCTTATACCATAAAGTAGTATCTAATAAATTGATTACAAAAACGTTCATAAGATAAGGTGGTGATAAGCTTCATGGTTAATTTATATTTAATTCGGCATGGTAGACAGAATAGCAAACTGTGTAACGTGGATGTTGAGCTTTCTTCGGAAGGATGTATTCAGGCGGAGCTTTTACGAGATAGAATTAAATCTTATGAAATTGATGCATTATATTGCAGTAACCTAATTCGTGCGAGGCAGACAGCAGAAATATTAAATGAAATGCTTTGTTTACCAATTAAAATTCGAGAAGAAATCAAGGAAATATCCTTTGGCCTACTCGAAGGGATGAGCGATGAATATAATGATGAACATTTTGGAGATTTTAAAGAGGAACAGAAAAAACTTCTTGAAGATATTCCTTATCCAGGTGGTGAAAATGGTACTTCTGTTTATGAAAGAGCCATGCCTGTAATCCAGGAAATAGTTCAAAGCGGTAAGAAAAACATCGCAGTTGTAACTCATGGCGGAACAATTAGGGTACTTTTAGCGGCACTGTTTGGAAAAAATCAGGCAAAAAGGTTTCTGTTCGGTGTATCGCTTGAAAATACTAGTATTACACAATTGGTTTATAATCCGCAAATAGATCGTTTTTACTTGGAACGTTTTAATGATACAGCACATCTAGAAGGCCATCCAGAGCTGCAACGCAGGAATATCAAATAACTATAGTGAAAGTTACTATGGTTCGCCATTTCTAGTAAAATTTTGCTTCAGCCAGTCAGCAACACCATCATCATAATTATTTCCAATGACAAGGTCTGCCATTCCTTGCAACTCTGCAACAGCATTTCCAACTGCAATTTTATAATCGGATGCTTTAAAAAGAGGAAAGTCATTTCGGTTGTCTCCAAAGCATACGACATTATCCAAATTGAGATAGGATCGAAGGAACTGTACGGCGTGAAATTTGGACGCTGTTTTACTGTAAATTTCTAGATACCATAAATCAGGCGAATAGTTATCTTTATAAAATACACAGTTTAATTCAGGTATCTCTTCAACAATTCTAAAAATTGGTTCCAATTGTTCCTTCTGATCTAACAATGCGTAATACATCAAGGGTTCACCTGATAACGAGGTGAAATCGTCAACTTGTATAAATTGTTTCCGAAAGCGATCAACACGTTCCTGATAAAAATCATGAAGTGCTTTCCTGTCTAAATCTTCATAGTAGGTTGACATAACTCCATTCCTTATCGTATAGGCAAACCCTTTCAGATGATTATCCTTAATTATGGACATCATTATATCAATACTTTTCTTTGAAAAAAATTCTACCTTTATATAATCATTTTTACTTAAATCATAGATACATACTCCATTCATTAGAACAATCGGTAAGGATATCTTAACATCTTCTAATAAGGTTTTTACAGAAGCGATGGATCTTGCTGTAGCAACAGAAAATAACATTCCCTGCTCGATAAGCTCATTGATTATGTTTATTGTTTTTGGGGACAATGTTGCATTCGGATGTAGAAGAGTACCGTCCATATCGGATATATACAAAGTTTTCATTAGGACTCCTTACTGAATAAATTTTTCATAGCATTTACGAATATCATAAACGGGGCAGATTACTTTCATACGCTTCAATACTCTCGATCATCTTATCCGTCCACTCATCAAATGTAGGATCAGGTCTTTGCAGCTCTGGGTGATTTTCGATATATTCCAGTGTTGTTCTAACTCCTTGGTCATAGCGAACCGTAGCAGTAAATCCCGGTACAAGACGTTTTATCTTAGAATTATCAAAAATAACCGTATGTGCTTTATCACCAAGCAAGTCTCCAGTAAAACCATCAAATGACTTAGCCAGTGTGTCAGAAGGAATATGGACAATATTAGGCTTAACACCAAGTGCATTACCGATAATAGCATAAATCTGGTTCCAGGTAAGGCTTTCGTCTGAGGTAATATGGACAGCCTCACCAATCGCATGAATATTGCCCATTAAACCAATAAAAGCTTTGGCAAAATCCGTATTATGGGTTAAAGTCCACAAGGAATTACCATCACCATGTACAATTACTTTCTTCCCGTTTTTAATTCGATTGATTACACTATATCCACCATTTTTTCCATGAATAGCTAGAGGAACGTCAAAATTACCATAAGTATGGCTTGGACGGATAATCGTGATGGGGAAACTATCTTTACGATAAGCGTCCATTAATAATTCCTCACAGGCAATCTTATTACGGGAATATTCCCAGAAGGGATTATAAAGAGGGGTGCTTTCTGTAATAAAAGGACTGGACAGCGGTTTCTGATAGGCAGATGCTGAGCTGATAAAAATATACTGTTTTGTTTTACCTGTAAATAAACGAATATCACGTTTTATCGCTTCAGTTTCGTATGCTATAAACTGTGCGACCACATCAAAGGTAAGATCCTTTAATTTTTCTCTTACATCCGCTTCATTATTAATATCTGCTTCAATCACATGTACACCTTCGGGGACAAGATGTGTCCGGTTCCCCCTATTGAGCAAATATAAATCAATCCCACATTGTGGAGCCAAAGCGGTAATTGCTGTACTGATTGTTCCGGTTCCTCCAATAAATAATGCTTTCATAATATCCTCCGTTCTGCCACTCGTGGCGGTATAAATATTTTAGAAAAAGTCAATTGTTCAATAGAATACTTTAACCACCCTATCACTAATTGGACGTTTGTCATATTCCTCTTTGAGTAGTCCAAAAATATAATAATCTGTCATTACATTTACAATAGCTCCCTGTTTTATCATACCTTCCTGCGTAAACCCGAGTTTTTGGGCTACTCTGACGGAGCCATGGTTTTCAGTAAAGCATCGGATTTGCAGGCGACTTAGATCCATACCCTCAAAAGCAACTTTTAACATGGCTTGTCCGGCTTCAGGTGCATATCCCTTTCCCCAAAATTGCTTACTGATACGATAACCGATATCTGCCTGTTTCTTTAAACGGAAATCGTATAATACAATTTCACCAATTACTTTATGAGAATCTTTTAATTCCATAAGCCAAGTTAGTTCACGACCTGCCCTAAATTCCTTCATGGTAGCATTGAAATGGTAGTCTAGTTTGATTTTTTTCTTTGGACGATGACGGCCGTTTGTATCTTTTTCTTCATCATACACTCCCCAGTAGCGGTATACGCTGTAATCATTAATAAACTCCAGACTATCCCTGCCGTCTACTTCACAGTCAGTGATCTGTCGCAATATTAAATTAGGGGTTTCCAAAACAGGCAGTTTATCAAAACAAGATTCGTAGCTCATCAATTTCTCCTTTCGCTCTTTATTACTTAACGTCTATGCATGCGACTTAATCGCATGCATAGATAACAAAATGCAAGCATTTTGTTATCGTGAATTCAACTTGTGAATTATCCACTATACTTTTTAGACATAATTACTGAAGAATAGCTACTTTTGCTATTCTTCTTAAGTATCGTTTACGATACTTTTGGCTCGCATTCTTTTGCGAGACTATTCACACTATTATTATCATACAAAGTGGATGAATTATCAATATATAGAAAAAGAATTATAAATATTTTACATCCAATACCTATTCTTTATTTTATACTTCTCAATTGCATAGGTATTACCAATGTGTTGAAAATTAAATTACAAAAATTGATTTTCAATAAAAATTTTTAAACCGATTATTATTAAGGTGATTCCTCCCACAAATTTTGCTTTTATGCCTAATAAAGATCCAAAAATTCTTCCGATATAAACACCTAGAAAACAACAGAAAAATGTTACAACCCCGATTAAGAGTGATGCAGAAAAGATATTAATTTGAAGGACTGCTAAACTAACTCCGGCTGCTAAAGCATCAATGCTGGTTGCGATACCCTGTAGGATTAAACTTTTTATAGCAAATATATTCTTGTCTGGATGAGTGCTTTTTGCATTTTGCTGATCTTTTATTGCATCTGCAAGCATATTGATGCCAATTGCACCAAGCAAAAATAAGGCAACCCAGTGTTGGTAACGATGAACGATATCAGAAAAGGTTTTTCCAAGAAAAAAACCTTGAATTGGCATAAGCGCCTGAAAAAATCCAAAAAAAATGCCGGTTAAAAGAGCTTTTTTTGTCGTGATTTTATTGCAGAACATGCCATTCGTTACTGATACAGCAAAAGCATCGGCACTCAAAGCGAGTGCTAGAAAGATAAGAGTAATAAAATCCATAATATTTACCCTTTTTTATTTATTATACTGGAAAAGAGCGATTATTATGATTTAATAAAAGCCATCTTGGATTGATTATTTTATACATAAATTATATAAGATAATTTTTTACTTGAATGAAATAGCAAAAGAGTGCATAATGAATATCGTTACAAATTGATTGGATACTCCAGTCAATGAGCTCGCAAACATAGACATTACATATTTGGGCACAAAAGAAAGTAGGTATATTATGACACTTGCCATTACAGCTTTTATTCAGATT
>JAQUYQ010000026.1 GCA_028691795.1 Herbinix sp. | reverse complement strand
CTTGTACCTTAATCTGAATAGTTTGTATCTATTTATTTATATATTTTAATTTAAAATAAATTCAGATAGTAAATCTCTATCTAATTGTGTCAAACATCTCTACGATTCGCTCTAGTTCTTCATTTGAATAGTACTCTATTTCAATAGAACCTTTATGATTAGCCTTCTTATGGATGGAAACCTTTGTACCAATAATACCTCTTATTTTATTTTCTAAATTGCGATAAATCAAATCATCTTCTTTCGTAGTTGCAATCTCTTTCAGAGGTTTTTCATTTAATATCTGCTTTACCAACTTTTCAGTCTCACGCACACTCAGTTTTTCATCAAATATTTTATTTGCAGTATTGAATTGTATATTATTATTTTCAATCGACAAAAGGGCTCTGGCATGACCGCTTGAAATCATTTCATCAATCAACATTTGTTGAACTCTTTCATCCAATTTCAATAATCGCATTGAATTTGTAACAGCTGCACGGCTCTTAGAAACTCTCTCTGCAACCTCATCCTGCTTTAATTGAAATTCCTGAATTAATCTTTGATAGGTTTGTGCTTCTTCTATAGGATTTAAGTCTTCTCGTTGTATATTTTCAATTAACGCAATTTCAACCATTTCCTGTGGGGAGTAATCTTTAATAATAGCTGGTACCTCTTTCAGTCCTGCCATACGTGAAGCTCTCCATCTTCTTTCTCCTGCTATTATTTCATAGTATTTTTCTCTTTTTTGCAATATCAATGGTTGAATTATTCCATACTGCTTTATTGAATCTGCCAATTCTTGAAGAGAATCTTCATCGAAATGTTTTCTTGGTTGAGATTTATTTGGTTCTATATCACTTATATGTACTAATGTTTCACGTGAAACATTTTCCGTTTTATCACCTGAATTTTTTATGATTTGTTCAGGAATCATAATATCTAATCCTTTTCCTAGTCCCTTTTTAACGCCCATTTTTCCTCCACATAATTAATAATTGACCTACTTTGCAATTATTTTCTACGATATTTCAATTCCATAACCTCACTTTTTGCAAATTCATCAGCTTCTTCTTTTTCGATCACTTCATTCGCCAGTTGACGATATCCTTCGGCCCCAGCTGATTTTGGATCATATAAGTTAATCGGTAGTCCATGGCTGGGAGCTTCAGCCAGTCTAACATTACGTGGAATTATCGTTTTATAAATATTCTGCTTTAAATTACTTTTCACATTTTCCACAACTTGAAGCGACAAATTAGTTCTGGCATCAAACATTGTAAAGACAACACCTTCCATTTCTAACGAAGGATTTAATCTTTGCTTTACTAAATTAATTGTATGTATTAATTGTGTCAAACCTTCAAGCGCATAGAATTCACATTGTATTGGAACTAATACTGTATCAGCGGTTGTCATTGCATTCACAGTTAATGTATTTAAAGAAGGAGGACAATCAATAATTATAAAATCGTATTGATCCCTAATTCTATCAATATGCTTTTTTAATATGAACTCTCTTCCTTCGACACCTATTAATTCAATCTCCGCACCTGCTAGATTTACATTAGCTGGTAAGATTTCTAAGTTATTTATCGGGGTTTGTATTTTACAATCTTCCAGGGTACAATTTCCGACAATCATTTGATATATGGTGTTTTCCAGCTTATTCTTCTCGATTCCAAGCCCACTTGATGTATTCCCTTGAGGGTCAATATCGATTGCTAATACTTTTCTATTCTTCTCTGCCAGACATGCTGATAAATTTATTGCCGTTGTTGTTTTACCTACTCCGCCTTTTTGATTTGCTATTGCGATTATTCTTGCCATATAACTCCACCCTTCAAGAGTATAGTAAACTACTATATCTATTTATTGTTACATTCCAACACAAATCTTATTATATCATCTTTCAATTATTATATCTACCTATAATTATACTACAAAAATAATATTCTCATATAAAAAATATAAAGCAATAATTATAATGATTATTATTAATAGTAACATATTATTTCAACATTACTTTAATGATCAAAGTTATTCATATCAAAAAAGAGGAATGTTTCACGTGAAACATTCCTCTTTTCATAAAAAGATATTAAAAAATATCCACAAAATTATTTCTAATTGCATACACAGCAGCCTGTGTCCTATCCGAAACATTTATTTTTTTAAATATATTGGAAACATGATTTTTAACAGTTTTCTCACTAATAGCTAACATATATGCTATTTCTTTATTAAACAACCCTTCAGCTATTAATTTTAAAACCTCAATTTCACGTTTCGTTAATGAATCCTCTTCTGATGCTTGGTTAACTTTTTCTTGCATTTTTTCTTTCATATGAGGAGTTAGCTCTGGTTGAATAAAAGTCTCCCCTCGACAGATAGCGTAAATTGCTTTTTTTAGTACAGAAGAATCCGAATCTTTTAAAACATAACCATCTACTCCGATATCTACCGCTTTCATTAAATACTCAACTTCATTATGAATTGTAAGTATAAGGACTTTAACTTTTCTTTTGCTTTCCCGAATGTATTGCAGTACTTGCAAACCGTTCATGTTTGGCATATTTATATCTAGCAACAGAACATCCGTTCTTGTCTCATCTAATAATTCAATACACTGTTTTCCATTACTAGCTTCCGTCGTAACCACAATATCTCCATCTAATTCTAAAAGCTGTTTTATTCCTTCCCTTACCATCGAATGGTCATCTGCAATCATAATACTAATTGGTGTTTTCATTTTTATCCCCCTCGCATATGGTAACTGGTGCAGATACAATTACGGTTGTACCAATTCCCCTCTCTGATTGTATATCAATGGATCCGGATAAGATTGATATTCTTTCTCTCATAATAGATAATCCAAAGCTTGATGAATGGGTCGTATTGTCTTCCAGCTGTTTATTATTAAATCCAGTTCCATCATCTTTTATGATAACGGTAATATTATTTTCCTCATAAATAATGTCAATAATAATTTCAGTTGCATTTGCATGTTTAATTACATTATTGCACGCTTCCTGAATGATCCGAAAAAACGTAAGCTTAATGATAGGTAATATTTCTTTAAATTCTTCATTTGCGTTCACTTTTACATTTATATTGTTATTATCCATCAAACGATTGGCAAATCGTTTGATCGTTACTGATAAACCCAGATCATCTAAAGTCATAGGTTTTAAATTATAAATGATACCTCTCATATCATTTATAACTGTCTTTACCATATTAGACATTGATATCAGCTCTAATTTTGCTCTTGTTGAATCAATATCAATAAGTTTAGTACATAATTCACATTTATGAACTAGACTTGTTAAATTCTGCACGGTTGTATCATGTAAATCTCTTGCGATCCTTTGGCGTTCAATCTCCTGAGCTTCTAAAATACTCAATCCTCTTTCTCCATATTTACGCAAGCCTTCATTTATTTTTTCATTGATTTCATTTTTTTCCCGTACCTCAATAAAGCTGTGAGCAGATTTTAATACAGAAATTCTTTTACATAACAGATCTTGTTCATTTTCAAGTTTGATTAGTTCTTCTTTTACTAATGCAATTTCTTCGTTACTTTTATGTTCGTCAAGTGATTTAGAATAAATAGGAGAAAACATGTCTAAATTATGAATCAGAGTTCTTTCCTTCTCAATAACTTGTTTTTCTAATTCAATCAACAAATTGCGTTTTGTCTTAATATCAATTTTTACCTTGTAGCGCTTCTCTTCCAACTCATTTGCAATGTCCTTTAATAAAAGCCAGGAAGATTTCTTTTCGGCTACCATAGATTCCTCATTCTCTATTTTTTCATTGTTGTCATACATATTTTACTTCCTTTCCATGATCAGGCAACAATTATACTATATAATATCTTTAGCATCGAATCTTGTCATATTTTAAATAAATGAATACTTATATCATATAACATTATCATTAACTTTAAAAGGACTTTTGATATAACTAAGCATAATTAACTAGTGTTTGCAGCCATTGCAGGACTTTTTTACCAGATCAGCTCGAATTACCATACGGCAAACTTGAATATTATTTTGAATATAATACTCCTCAATTTTGAAACCTATTTTATGATAAAATTCTTTCATCGTAATAGGGCATATGACATAAACATCATTAACTCCTGCAGTGAATGCTTTGTTAATAAGCATTTTTACTGTAAAATCACCATAATATAATCCTCGGTATTCCTTCAAAACTGCTATTTTATCTATTTCACACGATGTACCATTATAGTTAATTTTTCCTGTAGCAACTGCTTTTTTATTATCTTCAATATCATAAACAATAACATACATTGCATCTTGCTCTAAGTCATTGAATTCGATATTCTCAGGAACCAATAATTCATCACAAAATACTTTTTTTCGAATATATTTAACCTCAGTTATATCATCCATATAGGATATAATTTTTCCTTGTATCAAGTTATACACTCCTTTAATTGAAAGATATTATAGTGGTTCTTTTGAAGGTTTTCCGGCGCTTCTAGGGTAAATTTTAGGTGTGTGCTCAGTTTTTTTTAATACGACTAGCGTACGTCCTATATCAGTATCCGGTAATATAAATTCTGAAACTTGTTCCACTTTTGCACCAAGTAACTTAATTGCTCTTTGAGAACTTTCCAGTTCCTCATCTATATTTCCGGATTTATACGAAATGAAAAATCCACCCTTTTTTACATAAGGTATACAGTACTCCGAAAGAGATGATAATTTCGCTACTGCTCTGGACACACACAGATCAAATTGTTCTCTATATTCTGGATCTCTTCCATAATCTTCTGCTCTTCCATGTAAAGTTATAATGTTTTTCATACCTAGTTTACTGATTACCTCATTTAAAAACTGTAACCTTTTATTCAAAGAATCTAACAGGACTATATTCGTGTCTGGAAATACTATCTTTAATGGTATCCCAGGAAATCCAGCACCAGTACCTATATCAAGAATTTTCTCTGACGTGGGTCGTATTATTTTTGCCAAAGTAAGGCTATCAACAAAATGTTTTATAACAACATCCGATAAGGTTGTAATTGCAGTCAGATTCATTACCTTGTTCCATTCAATTAGTAACTCGTAATAATCCATAAATTGTTGCTTCTGACCTTCAGTCAAAGTAATATTAAGTTTATCTAGCATATTTTGAAACACATCAAATTCTGCATACTGCTTATCATTCATATAATTACACCTTCTCCTTTGATTTCTGGTAATTATATTGTGTTAAATAGATTAATAATACCGAAACATCCGCTGGTGAAACACCTGAAATTCTGGATGCCTGTCCGATCGATAAGGGTTTAAACTTAATCAGTTTCTGTCTTGCTTCAATCCTCAAGCTAGGGACCGCCATATAGTCTAGTTCCTCGGGTATTATTTTGTTTTCTAATTTCTTAAATTGATCCACTTGTCTTAATTGCCTTTTTATATATCCGTCATATTTAATATTAATATTAACCTGCTCTATGATATCTGCAGACAATTTTCTTCTCTTTATATCAATTTTTTCTAACATTTCATAAGTTAATTCCGGTCTTCGTATTAGTTCCGCTAAGGTCGTTGCAGTATTTAATAATGAACTTTGATTCTGTTGTAATAGCTCTTGAACCTCTTTGTTTGCTCCTACAACCGTGTTTTCTAACCGAATCATTTCACTATTAATTTCATCTTCCTTTTGAATTAATTTCTGATACCGCTCCTCACTAATTAGTCCCACTTCATATCCCTTTTTTGTTAACCTGATATCTGCATTATCCTGTCTCAATAGTAAACGATACTCGGCTCTTGAGGTCATCATACGATAAGGTTCATGAGTCTCTTTCGTTACCAAATCATCAATTAATACTCCGATATATGCCTCGGAACGATCTATAATAAGAGGTTCTTTATTTAAAACTTTCATAGCCGCATTTATTCCGGCGATCAGACCTTGAGCTGCCGCCTCTTCATATCCTGAGCTGCCGTTAAACTGCCCCCCACTGAATAAACCATCTATCACTTTAAATTCCAATGAAGCTTTTAACTGTAACGGATTAATACAATCATATTCAATGGCATACGCATTTCTCACAATCTGAGCATTTTCCAATCCTGGAACAGATCGATACATCTGATACTGAACATCCTCAGGCAAAGAACTTGACATACCTGCAATATACATTTCATTTGTATATAAACCTTCCGGTTCTATAAATACCTGATGTCGATCCTTATCTGCAAACTTTACTACTTTATCTTCGATCGAGGGACAATATCTAGGCCCAGTTCCTTTGATATCCCCGGAAAAGAGAGGCGATCTCCCAATATTCGCCCGAATGATTTCATGTGTGTTTTCATTTGTATAAGTAAGCCAGCAGGAAATCTGCTCCTTTTTTATGTCCTCAGGATTCGTAGTAAATGAAAAAGGTACTACTGTTTCATCTCCAAACTGTTCCTCCATTTTTGAAAAGTCAATAGATCTGCTGTCAATTCTTGCTGGGGTTCCGGTTTTAAAACGATACATTTCAATACCTAAACTCTTTAAAGAATCCGTTAAATAATTAGCTGCTTTTAATCCATTCGGACCTGTTGCATTTACCGTTTCTCCATAAATGCATCTGGCATTTAAATACGTACCAGTGCATAAGATAACTGCCTTGCACGGATAAATAGCTCCGGAATAAGTTTTAACACCGGTTATTTTTCGATCCTGAGCTAGAATCTCTGTAACTTCCGCCTGCTTCAGTATTAAATTAGGAGTATTCTCCAGTACATTTCTCATTGATTTTGAATATTCCTGCTTATCTGCCTGAGCACGTAATGAATGTACCGCTGGTCCTTTTGATACGTTCAACATTTTAGATTGTATATATGTTTTATCAATATTGACGCCCATTTCACCGCCGAGTGCATCAATTTCCCTTACTAAATGACCTTTCGAAGTTCCCCCAATATTCGGATTGCATGGCATCATTGCAACACTGTCCATACTAATCGTAAATAGAATTGTTTTTAAAGATAATCTTGCACTTGCTAATGCTGCCTCACAGCCTGCATGACCGGCTCCTACTACGACTACGTCATAACTTTCGTATATATATGACATACTTTATCCATTCCCTTCTAATAAACAACAACTTTTATAATAAACAACAATCATCCATTTCATTGATCTTGTCCATGACTTCAATCATACTATTTACCCCCATCATATAACCGTTCTAATCGTTCGTCAAACGATTTCCGAAACGGAGTATTTGCATACGTCGGTACTTTGGCTCTGTCTTTTAAAGCCTTATGTACCGCTACGTAATGCAATTAAGGGGGAGCGGCTCCTGTTACGGAAACATTGGGTGAACGATTATTTTCTGCTTAATGCAGGGGATGAATAGTTTGCTATTTACCCATACAAAACTCTTTGAAAATCATATTCACTAAATCATCCTCTATATTTTCGCCGATTACTTTTCCCAAAGATTCATATGCATTCATTAAATCAATGGAGTAAAAATCCTCTGGCATACCTGCATCAATGCTGCCATTAACTAATTTTAGGCTCTCCAATGCACTCATGAATGATTCCCTCTGTCTTTCATTCGTTATATAAATATCTTCGTTAAAAGACAATTCCCCTTCAAAAAACATTTCTTTTATCGCCTTTTCTAACTCTTTCAGTCCGGTATTCTCTTTAATTGATATACTAATTACTTTATGGGAGGTCTTTTTCAGAATATCCTCATAAGAAATCTGTTGTTCTAAATCCGACTTATTTAGTAATAAGATCGTTTTTTTATTTTGAACAAGGTTTAAAATTACCTCATCATTTTCATCTAAATTAGTTGAAGAATCCAGAACATAAATTATTAAATCGGCGTCCATGGCATTTTTTAATGCCTTTTCAACTCCTATTTTTTCAATGACATCTTTTGTATCTCGTATTCCAGCAGTATCTATAATATTTAAAATAATTCCATTCAGATTAATAGTTTCTTCTAGGGTATCCCTTGTTGTACCTGCAATATCCGTTACAATTGCTCGCTCATCTCCTACAAGTGAATTGAGCAAACTTGATTTACCGGCATTTGGTTTCCCTACAATTACTGTCTTTATTCCCTCTTTTATTATTTTACCGTTTCTAGATTCTGTCAAAAGCTGATCTATAACTGCACTTTCTTCCTGTACATGCTCAGATAATTCTTTATCAAACCCTTCCAGACTGATATGTTCCGGATCATCCAAAGCCGCTTCTATATATGCAATATCCCTGAGAATTCTCATCCTAAGATCTTTTATAAGCTCCAATACAGTTCCCCTAAGTTGGTTTAATGAGTTTTTTAACATAAGCTCATTTTTTGCATGAATAATATCACATACTGCTTCTGCCTGAGATAAATCAATCCTTCCATTCAAGAAAGCACGCTTTGTAAACTCACCCGGTTCAGCGATTCTGGCACCATGCTTTAATACAGTTTCTAATACTTTTCTTACTACTACAATGCCTCCATGACAATTTATTTCAATTGTATTTTCTCTCGTATAAGTTCTAGGAGCTTTCATAATCGCTACCATAACCTCATCTATCATCTGACCTTCTTCAACGATATATCCATAATGAAGTGTATGGCTATTTTCTTTCGACAGAATCTTATTACCCGATTTTGGTTTGTAGATGGAATCAATGATTGAAAATGCATCATCACCACTGATTCTTACTATCCCTATACCAGCATTACTAAGTCCCGTTGCAATTGCAGCAATCGTATCTGTTGTCATAACCATACCTCCATAGAAAATCCAATTTGAAAAAAAGATGTCTTAAAGTAAAGTCTACTTTTAAGACACCCTTTTTCAACTTACAAATAGTACATCAAACAGTTTCTTCCTGCTGATTTTTCTTTTCCTTACTTTCCTTATATTTTTCATAATCTTTTTTATAATCAGTACTATAATTTTTATTATACCCGCTCTTACTGGTATTATAAGGCTTGTTATAAGATTTACTTCCTTCTTTACTATAATCCTTACGATAATTATTATTCGGCTTATTATTCGTATACTTTGTATCACGTAACGTCTTCTTAATATTTATAACAACTTTACGATATGGCTCTTCTCCCTCAGAATAAGTCTCTACAAACTTATCATTCTGTAATGCAGAATGAATAATTCTTCTTTCATAAGGATTCATTGGTTCTAAAGAAACAGGCTTTCTAGTTCTTTTTACTTTAAATGCAATATTTTTTGCTAGATTCTCGAGAGTTTCTTTTCTTCTTGCTCTATAATTTTCAGTGTCTAATTTAACTTTTATATAATTTTCGCTATTTTTATTAACGACAAGACTAATTAGGTATTGAAGTGAATCAAGAGTTTGTCCTCTTTTTCCAATAAGAACACCCATTTCATCTCCATCTACATTAATTTCTATCGTAGAATTTTCTTGATCCATTTTTACTTCACAGGTAGCATTGATACCCATAGCATGAAATACATCATCAAGAAACTTCTTAGCCATATATTCAATACTCATCTTAAGCTTGACTCTTATTTTAGCAGGTTTTCCGAACATTCCTAAAAATCCGCTTGTCTCTTTTTCAATTACTTCATATTCAATATTATCTATTGTAGTGCTTAATTCAAGCATAGCATTCGTTAACGCTTCATCTACTGTTTTGCCAGTAACTTCTTTCCATTCCATTGCTATTTATCCCCCTTTTCACTATTTCTGCTTTTTAGAAGATTAGCAATTTCTGAAATACTTTTGGGATTACCGGAAGATGAATGATTCTCAGAGGATACCCTATCATCATTACTTCCACTGTCTCCGTTGTTTTCAGAATTATCGAATTTATTATCAGTAGCAATATATCTTGTCTGCTTTTTAGCTAACTCTTCTAACGATACGCTTTTTGATACATTATTATTGCTGATTCTTGGCTTTCTCTTTGAAGCTTTTGCTACATTTTTTTCAATCAGCTCATCAACATCAACACGGTCCATATACTTATTTACAAAAAACTGCTGAATGATTGCGTAAACACTGGATGCAATCCAATAGATACCAACACCGGTTGGGAAGGTAACACAAAAGAAACCGGACATTACAGGCATGACATAATTCATTGATTTCATCGCATTAGCTGTCGGATCCTGGTTATTACCCTTTGTTTTCACTTCAAGCTGTTTTCCCTGTACAAACTGTAACACCATTGCAAGAATAGGAATTAATATTCCTGGGAATCTCCATCCTGGTGCATTAGCAATGTTCATACCTAAAAAACTATTTACTTGTTTTATCTGATCATAAGAAATAGCAATGGTATCCTTGATACCCGGCATGCTGTCCATAAGGCTATTCCAATGGGTAGTCTGAAATTTAGTTAATACATTTATAATCTGATCTACAGTAGAGAAATCAGTGGAACTAAGTCTTAGCCCATCTGCAAGGGTAGCCAAAATTCCCTCATAACCCTTAACATTACTGATTGGTACAGCAACCGTCTCATACAATTCTTTAACTTGTCCAACATATGCGGGAATATTGTTAATTACAGAATATAAAGCAAACATTACCGGTAATGTGATTAATATTGGCAAACATCCTGATGTAGGATTTGCACCGTATTTCTGATATACGATTTGTGTTTCTTCCTGCTGTTTTCTTAAAGAAGTTTCATCCTTTTTTCCTTTATACTTCGCCTGAATTTTCTGTATTTCAGGATTCATTCTGGATGAAAGCTTTGAAAATTTTTGTTGTTTAATTGTTAATGGAAGCATTAAAGTTCTTACAATAAATGTAAAAACTATAATTGATAATGCAATATTTTGAATTCCAAACATATGAAAGAATTCATATATTGCATTCATAATCAAGCCTAGTATGCTTGCAATCGGACCTAACCAACCCGTGCTTTTCGTTAAGAATGTAACCACCAATTTTTCCTCCTTAGAGCTGCTATACCAACCATATTTTACGGTACCGGATCATAACCTCCCTTATGAAAGGGATGACATCTTAAAATCCTCCGCGCAGCTAAATATGTTCCTTTGAATACTCCATATTTTTCCAATGCCTCGATTGCATATAAAGAGCAGGTAGGTGTATAGATGCAACTAGATGTTCTCTTAAGAGGTGATATATAATTCCGATAAATTTTGATCATAAATATCATCATTTTCTTAATTTTCATTCTATACCCCTACAACTACTTTCTCTCTATCAGTTCAGATATTACTCGTTTCTTTCCCTATTTTATGGAGCTTCATTAGGTGTAATAATGCACTTTCAATCTCACTGTACTTTCTTTCCCTGGCCCCTACTCGGGCCACTACAATAATATCTAACCCTTTTAAAAAGCTATCTTCCGATAATCGATAACTTTCCCTAATCAGTCTGGTTATTCTGTGTCTAACAACACTATTACCAACTTTTTTACTTACAGATATTCCAAGTCGGTTCGTATTCAAATCGTTCTTTTTAATATACATGATCAAATATTTATTCGCAAACGATCTTCCGGTATGGTATATTTCTTTAAAATCTTCGTTATTCTTTAATGTTTCTGATTGTTTCATTCGATTAACCTTTAATTAAATTTTACAAGGTAACTTCATTCATTTGCCTTTAATATGGATAAGAAGAAAAGGTCACATAATTG
Organism: Herbinix sp.; assembly: GCA_028691795.1. Classification (GTDB taxonomy): domain Bacteria; phylum Bacillota; class Clostridia; order Lachnospirales; family Lachnospiraceae; genus Mobilitalea. Next base: position 13,060 of record JAQUYQ010000026.1, on the reverse strand, counting down.
CGACCTATGCAGATAATTGCTTTCTTCCTTTTGCTCTTCTGGCAGCCAAAACTTTTCTACCACCTGCTGTAGCCATTCTTGCTCTAAAACCGTGTACCTTAGAGTGTGATCTCTTTTTTGGTTGGAATGTCATTTTCATTATTCTGCACCTCCTTTTTACTGTACCGTGCCTGATCGAAACGAATTTTATCTTTCATTATTCATAATAAGAATAATAGGCATACCACTTCATCCTAATTATGATTTTGGAATATCACGTCTATTATATGCGCAATAGCATGTTCCGTCAAGTAAAAATTTGATTCTCTGGCGTAATCGACCGTTTAATGAGTTCCTTTTAACATAATTTCTTCCTTATATATATATGGAATTGTTGATAATAATTATTTTTATGTGGATAAAATGTTATTTTAACTAATCTACTAAGTCAAATCAGCCAATTTTATTAACATTTTGCTCTTGTTTATAATGTGAAATTCATTATCCACCCTTTCACAATCCGACGAAAAATAAACTATGGCATATTAACCATTGAAAATTTAATAATTTTGTTATAATATATAAATATGTGAGTATTGATGGAGGAAGCAATGAAGAATTTAATTCAGTCAAAATGGGATGACATTTTAAAATATTTAATATCAGAATATGGAATTACTGATGTATCATATAATACCTGGTTAAAACCATTAAAGGTTTATGATGTGTCTGACCATATTATCACGATTCTTATTAATGATGAACGTATTGGTCCTCCCAGTATCAATATCATTCGTAATAAATATGAATTATTACTTAAGGTTTCGATAGAAGAGATTATGAATGATCCTTATGAAATTAGGTTTGTTCTTCAAAGTCAGATAGATACTACGGAGAAAGTAGTGGAACCTGTCGTATCAAAAAAGAAGAGTAACATTCCTACTTTTCTTAATGCAAGATATACCTTTGATACTTTCGTGGTCGGTGGGAACAATGAATTTGCCAGAGCAGCAGCATTAGCGGTTGCAGAAAATCCGGGGGAGATATATAACCCTCTTTTTATTTATGGGGGCGTTGGCCTTGGTAAAACTCATTTAATGCATTCCATCGCACATTTCGTACTAGATCAAAATCCTGATACAAAAGTACTGTATGTTACAAGCGAGAAATTTACAAATGAGTTGATTGATGCCATACAAAAGAATACTACAAACCAATTCCGTGAAAAGTATCGTTCCATCGACATTCTCCTTATTGACGATATTCAATTTATTATAGGAAAAGAAAGAACTCAGGAAGAGTTTTTCCATACCTTTAATACATTGCATGAATCAAAAAAGCAGATCATCATATCCAGTGATCGTCCACCGAAAGAAATGCTTACGTTAGAGGACAGGCTTCGTTCCCGCTTTGAACATGGCTTACTTGCAGATATCCAATCTCCTGATTATGAAACTAGAATGGCTATCTTACGGAAAAAAGAAGAATTAGACGGTCTTAAAATTGATGAAGAAGTGTTAGGATACATTGCAACAAATATAAAATCGAATATTCGAGAGTTAGAAGGGGCACTAACAAAAATAGTTGCTTTTTCAAGGCTGAAGAAAAGAGAATTGAATCTTCTTTTAGCGGAAGAGGCACTAAAAGATATCATATCCCCCAATGAAAAGAAAGTTATTACAGCTGAATTTATTGTAGAAATAGTTGCAGAACATCATAATTTAACACCGGCGGATATTTACTCCAAGGATAAAAGCAGAAATATATCTTACCCAAGACAAATTGTTATGTATCTTTGTCGACGGTTAACTGATCTCTCTGTTACAGAAATCGGTAAGATTCTTGGAAACAGAGATCATTCTACGGTACTTCATGGTTTTGATAAGGTAGCAAAAGATATTGAAAGGGATGCTTCTTTACACAATACCATTGACGTATTAATAAAAAAAATCAATCCTGAATAATAATTACAGCCCAATGGATAACGCTGTTTATAATAAGTTGATAATTCGTTGATAATCTGTTTATAATAATTTATTACAAATTATGTAATTTATTTATCAATGACTTGTCCATAGTTATTACGCAGAATCCAGCCAAATTATAAATGGTCCTAATCCTTGATTCTTAAGGGGTTAGAACTGATATCAACAATTACACGCCCTATATGATTAATACTACTAAGAATCTTATTATATATTTATATATTTAACGCGAAGGGAGATTATACACAGATGAAAATCCAATGTCAGAAATCAGATCTGTTAAATGGTGTAAATATTGTATTAAAAGCAGTACCTGTGAAATCGACAATGCCAATTTTGGAGTGTTTAATTATAGAGACAACGGAAGATGGTATTAAGTTAATTTCCAATGATATGGAATTGGGAATTGAAACTGTAATAAAGGGAACAGTAATAGAAAAAGGAATAGTTGCTCTGAATGCCAAGGTCTTTTCTGAAATCGTAAGAAGATTACCAGAAAATGAAGTTAAGATTTCAGTAGATCAAAATTTTATGACAGAAATTATATGTGAGAAAGCGAAGTTTAGCATTTCTGGCAGATCCGGTGAAGAGTTTCCTAATCTTCCTAAAATAGAAAAAGAAAATCCAATAATATTATCTCAATTTACGTTAAAAGAAGTAATTAGACAAACTGTTTTTTCTATTTCTGATAATGAAAGTAATAAAATAATGACAGGAGAATTATTTGAAATAAAGAATAATGAATTAAGAGTTATTTCATTGGATGGGCATAGAATTTCAATTCGTAAAATAATAATGAAAGATTCTTATGAAGATAGAAAAGTAATTATTCCTGGAAAAACGTTAAATGAAATTAGTAAAATACTTTCAGGTGAAGTATCTTCTCTCGTAAATATTTTCTTTACGGATAAGCATGCTTTATTTGAGTTTGATAATACGGTTGTCTTAACTAGGTTAATTGAAGGTGAATATTTTCGAATTGATCAAATGCTTTCCAGTGATTATGAAACTAAGGTTACAATTAATAAAAAAGAATTACAAAATTGTATTGAGAGAGCATCTCTTTTAATTCGTGAGACCGATAAAAAGCCAATTATCATTGAAATAAAAGACAGTAATTTTGAATTAAAAATTAATACTGCAATTGGATCAATGAATGAAGATATCGATATAACCCTGGAAGGTAAGGATATCGTAATTGGATTTAATCCAAAATTTCTGCTTGATGCATTAAGAGTCATAGATGATGAATCGGTAGATATTTATTTAATTAATGCAAAAGCACCTTGTTTTATCCGAGATAAAGAGCAGTCATATATTTATCTCATTTTACCTGTTAATATTAATGTTGTGGCCTAATCTGGAAAGGATAGAAATTATGCATCAAATAAAGTTAAGGGAAGATTATATTAAGCTGGGACAGGCACTTAAGGCGGCCGGCCTGGTAGGATCCGGTGTAGATGCTAAGAATGAGATTCTAGATGGTAAAGTTAAAGTCAATAATGCAATTGAAATACAAAGAGGTAAAAAGCTCTATGATGGAGATATTGTAGAGTATGCTGGTGAAAAGATAAAAATAGAAAAGTAATAGAAGGACTTGTTGGTGCTAATATGATTGTAAAGTCATTGGAATTAAAGGATTATCGAAATTATAATAATCTTAGTATGCTTTTTTCTAGTGGTACCAATATATTATACGGAGAAAATGCTCAGGGAAAAACAAATATTCTGGAAGCAATTTATTTATGCGGAACGACGAAGTCTCATCGGGGAAGCAAAGATAAAGATATGATTCGATTTTCGGAAGAAGAATCCCATGTCCGAGTTATTCTTGAGAAAAATCAAATTCCACATAGGATTGATTTACATTTAAAGAAGAATAAAGCGAAGGGAGTTGCCATAGACGGTATCCCAATTAAAAGACAAGGTGAATTATTTGGTATGCTGAACCTTGTGTTTTTTTCGCCAGAAGATCTTTATATTATAAAAAATGGGCCTGCAGAGAGAAGAAGATTCTTAGATTTAGAGTTATGTCAACTAGATAAGATTTATTTAAATCAATTAACTAATTACAATAAAGTTTTAGCCCAACGCAATAATTTATTAAAGCAAATCAGTCTTAATAGGAATTTATTGGATACACTTTATGTATGGGATGAAAAGCTAATAGAGTATGGCTGCAAAATAATTCAGACCAGACAGGAATTTATTTTACACTTGAATGAAATCGTTGGAAAAATACATAAGAATCTTACCGGAGGTAAGGAAGAGTTAATTCTTCAGTATGAACCAAATGTCAAATTGAATGAGTTTATGATAAAGCTGAAAAAGTCATTGGATAAAGATTTATATTTAAAAACGACTCATGTAGGACCCCACCGGGATGATTTATGTTTTCTCCTTGGTACGATAGATATTCGTAAATTTGGTTCCCAAGGTCAGCAAAGAACAGCAGCATTATCATGTAAGTTAGCAGAGATAGAATTAGTTAAAAGTATTATTAAAGAAAGTCCAATCTTATTATTGGATGATGTATTATCTGAACTGGATCGGAATAGGCAGACTCATTTGCTTAATAGCATTGGAAATCTTCAAACAATAATTACCTGTACTGGTTTGGAAGAATTTATTAATCATCAGTTTCATTATACTAAAATATTTCATGTAGAAAATGGAACTGTGATTGGAGAAAATTAAATAAATTTTTAATATAGACACAACAAAATGCGAAAGAATACACTTTCGTTCATCGAAAGAGGATAAGTTCTCTTTAATAACATGGAGGTAAAATCATGAGTAACGAATACGGCGCAGATCAAATTCAAATATTAGAAGGGCTTGAAGCAGTTAGAAAGAGACCTGGTATGTATATTGGATCTACTTCTTCTAAGGGTTTACACCATTTGGTATATGAAATTGTAGACAATGCAGTGGACGAGGCTCTGGCCGGATATTGCGATACCATTGATGTTACTATTAACGAAGATAACTCTATTACAGTTGCTGATAATGGAAGGGGTATTCCGGTTGGAATCAATCAAAAGAAAGGAATCTCTTCTGTAGAGGTAGTATTTACTATTTTGCATGCCGGTGGAAAGTTTGGCGGCGGAGGATATAAGGTATCCGGAGGACTGCATGGAGTAGGTGCTTCTGTTGTAAATGCATTATCAGAATGGCTGACAGTTGAAATATGTGTAGACGGAAAGAAGTATTTTCAACGCTATGAACGAGGAAAAGCTTTGAATAAGCTTGAAGAAATCGGTGACTCTGATTGCAGAGGAACGGTAGTATCATTTTTACCGGATAAAGAAATATTTGAAGAAACGGTTTATGATTTTGAAATTTTGAAACAAAGATTACGTGAAATGGCTTTCTTAACAAAAAATATAAAGATTATTCTTCGTGACAAACGGGAACAGGAAGAAAAAGTAAAAGAATTCCATTATGTAGGTGGAATCAAGGAATATGTTGAGTATCTAAATCGTCATAAGGATCCTCTTTACCCGGAAATAATTTATTGTGAAGGACAAAGAGAAAATGTGTATGTTGAAGTTGCTTTACAGCATAACAATACTTATGCGGAAGGCTGCTATAGTTTTGTAAATAATATTACAACACCGGAAGGTGGTACACATCTTGCAGGTTTTAAAAATGCAATTACAAAAACCTTTAATGACTATGCACGTTCAATGAAACATTTAAAGGACAGTGATACAAATCTTTCTGGAGAAGATATTCGGGAAGGTTTAACAGCAATTATCAGTATCAAAATCCCAGAACCTCAATTTGAAGGACAGACAAAACAAAAACTGGGTAATAGTGAAGCTAGAGGTGCGGTAGACAGTATTGTTAGTGAACAACTTACTTATTTTCTGGAGCAGAATCCTCAGGTAGCAAAAATAATCTGTGAAAAGTCGATACTTGCACAAAGAGCTAGAGACGCTGCAAGAAAAGCAAGAGATTTGACAAGAAGGAAAACTGCTCTTGAAGGAACCAGCTTACCGGGAAAGTTAGCAGATTGTTCGGAAAAAGATCCTTCCAAGTGTGAAATATATATTGTTGAGGGTGATTCTGCGGGTGGATCAGCCAAAACAGCACGTACCAGAGCAACTCAAGCAATATTACCTTTACGAGGTAAGATTCTAAATGTAGAGAAATCTAGGTTAGATAAAATATTAGTGAATAATGAAATTAGGGCAATGATTACTGCATTTGGTACTGGTATTTCCGATGATTTTGATATATCAAAACTTCGTTATCATAAGATTATAATTATGACGGATGCCGATGTCGATGGTGCACATATTAGTACTTTATTATTGACATTCTTTTATCGGTTTATGCCCGAGTTAATAAAGCAGGGTTATATTTATTTAGCACAACCACCGCTTTATAAGGTTGAAAAAAATAAATTTGTAAAATATGCTTATAGTGATGATGAGTTAAATCAAATTTTAACTGAGGTAGGAAGGGATTCAAATAATAAAATTCAGAGATATAAAGGTCTCGGTGAGATGGATGCAGAACAGTTATGGGATACTACAATGGATCCGGAAAAAAGAATCCTCTTACGTGTCAGCATGGATGAGGAAGAATCCTCTGAAATTGATGTAACTTTTACGACACTAATGGGTGATAAAGTAGAACCTAGAAGAGAGTTTATTGAAGCAAATGCAAAGTATGTGAAGAATCTTGATATATAATCGATTTTTGGCTGTATGAAAGTGGTTAAAAATCATTTAACGGAGGAAAAGCAATGGATGAGAATATCTTCGACAAGGTGCATGATGTCGATCTAAAAAAGACAATGGAAACCTCATATATTGAGTATGCTATGTCTGTTATTGCTGCACGTGCCCTGCCGGATGTAAGGGACGGCTTAAAGCCGGTGCAAAGAAGAATTTTATATGCAATGATTGAGCTAAACAATGGTCCGGACAAGCCACATCGTAAGTGTGCACGTATTGTCGGTGATACCATGGGTAAATATCACCCTCACGGAGATAGTTCTATCTATGAAGCATTGGTTAAATTAGCACAGGATTTTTCTACCAGATATCCATTGATTGATGGACATGGAAATTTTGGTTCTGTTGATGGTGACGGTGCTGCCGCGATGCGTTATACAGAAGCTAGATTAAGTAAGATATCGATGGAAATGCTTTCAGATATCAATAAAGATACCGTTGACTTTATACCAAACTTTGATGAAACAGAAAAAGAACCTACTGTATTGCCTTCCAGATACCCAAATTTACTTGTAAATGGTACATCTGGAATTGCTGTAGGTATGGCTACAAATATACCTCCTCATAATTTACGTGAGATTATTAATGGCGTACTTAAAATTATTGATAATCAAATTTTGGAAGATAGGGAAACAAGTCTTGATGAATTACTGCAAATCATCAAAGGCCCTGATTTCCCTACTGGTGCTGAAATTCTTGGTACAGCAGGAATTGAAGAAGCATATCGTACGGGTAGGGGTAAGGTACGAGTTCGCGCGGTAACGGAAATTGAACCTATGCAGAACGGTAAAAACAGAATTGTTGTTACTGAACTGCCATATATGGTAAATAAAGCGCGGTTAATTGAAAAAATAGCTGAACTTGTAAAAGATAAAAAAATAGATGGTATAACAGATCTTCGGGATGAATCTGACCGTACCGGTATGAGGATTTCAATTGAGCTAAGAAGAGATGTAAATGCAAATGTGATATTAAATCATTTATATAAGCACACCCAGCTGCAGGAAACCTTTGGCGTCATTATGCTTGCACTGGTGAATAATGAACCCCGTGTCTTGAACCTTTATCAGATGTTGGACTATTATTTAAAACATCAAAAAGAGGTTGTTACAAGACGTACCATTTATGATTTAAATAAAGCGGAAGAGCGTGCACATATATTAAATGGCTTATTAATTGCTCTTGATAATATTGATGAGGTAATTAAAATAATCCGTTCATCACAAAGTGGTAATATAGCGAAGGAACGATTAATAGAACGGTTTGGACTGTCGGAGGTACAGGCTCAGGCCATCATTGATATGCGACTTCGTGCATTAACCGGTTTGGAAAGAGAACGCCTTGAGAATGAATATGCAGAGCTTATGGTCCGTATTGCAGAGTATAAAGCAATACTTGCAGATGAGAAGAAGCTACTTGGCGTAATTAAAACAGAAATTACTGTGATTAGGGATAAATTCGGTGATGATCGAAGAACCTCAATTGGATATGATGAGTTTGACATTTCTATGGAAGATCTAATTCCAAATGAAAATACGGTAATTGCTATGACGAAGCTTGGCTATATCAAGCGTATGACAGTAGATAATTTCAAAAGCCAGCATCGCGGTGGAAAAGGTATTAAAGGAATGCAGACGATTGATGAGGACTTTATTGAAGATTTACTGATGACAACGAACCATCACTATATTATGTTCTTCACGAATAAGGGAAGAGTTTATCGTCTGAAAGCATATGAAATTCCGGAATCCGGACGTACTGCAAGAGGAACTGCAATCGTTAATCTTCTCCAGTTGTTGCCGGATGAACGAATCACAGCGATTATACCTCTGAAAGAATATAAGGATAACCGTTTTCTATTTATGGCAACCAAAAATGGTATTGTAAAGAAAACTCCAATCAGAGATTATGAAAATATTAGAAAATCAGGACTCCAGGCAATTAGCTTAAGAGAAGATGATGAGTTGATAGAAGTTAAGTCGACAAATCATTTAAAAGATATTATCCTGGTAACTAAAAATGGAATGTGTATTCGTTTTCATGAACGTGATGTAAGACCCACAGGAAGAACCTCCATGGGTGTAATCGGTATGACTTTAACAGGTGATGACCAGGTGGTAGGAATGCAGCTAAATACCCAGGGTGATTATTTGCTTTTTGTTTCAGAAAATGGAATGGGTAAGAGAACTGAATTAAATGAATTTACTTTACAACGCCGTGGAGGAAAAGGTGTAAAGTGTTATAAAATTATGGAAAAAACCGGTGATGTAATTGGAGTAAAAGCCGTGAATGAAGAAAATGAAGTAATGCTGATTACTACCGAAGGTATTATTATCCGTATTATGGTAAGTGATATCTCTGTGCTTGGTCGAATTACCTCAGGTGTAAAACTTATGAATATTGATACGGAAACGAATATAAAAGTAGCTAATTTTACAAAAGTCAGAGAAAGTTCAATTGCTACCACTGATGAAGAATTAATTAAAAACTTAGAAAAAGAGATGCATGAAGACAATCAGATTGTAGAATCTGGTCTACTCACAGAGCAAGAGTATGAGGAGGAAGATGAAATCACGGAAGAATCCCTTGATTTAGAACAAATGGATCAGGAAGAAGAAAGTGATTTTGAATAAGTACAATAACTGCTTTGATCAAAAGGAGTATGCATGAGAGTTATTAGAACAGAAGAAATAATACAACAAATAAAAGAAATGTGCATCGAAGCCAACTATCAGTTGGCTTCTGATGTAGAAAGTCGTGTAAGAGGGGCATTTTTAAAAGAGACATCGGTCTTAGGTAGGCAAATTCTCGGACAGCTAAGTGAAAATCTGGACATTGCCTCAGCAGATTTCATACCGATTTGTCAGGATACAGGAATGGCTATTGTATTTATTAAAATTGGGCAGAATGTCCATATTGAGGGATTAAACCTTGAGGAAGCAATTAATGAAGGAATTCGTCAGGGTTATGAAGAAGGTTATCTTCGTAAATCGGTTGTAAAAGATCCCTTTATTAGGATAAATACCAAGGATAATACACCTGGAATTATTCACTACGATATCGTTCCCGGAGATCAAATTGAAATTACGGTTGCTCCGAAAGGTTTTGGAAGTGAGAATATGAGTCGTGTTTATATGCTCAAGCCTTCCGATGGTATCGAGGGTGTGAAACAGGCAGTATTGGAGACAGTAAAGCTTGCAGGACCTAATGCCTGCCCTCCTATCGTAGTTGGTATTGGTATTGGCGGAAGCTTTGAAAAATGTGCCCTGTTAGCGAAAAAAGCACTTACAAGAAATATGAATCAACCTTCCGATCAGGAACATATTCGTACATTGGAAGAAGATCTATTATTTGAGATTAATGAATTAGGGATAGGTCCAGGCGGATTAGGAGGAAAAACTACTGCGCTTGGAGTGAATATTGAAACATATCCGACTCATATTGCTGGGCTACCTGTTGCAATTAATATTTGCTGTCATGTAAATCGCCATGTAACAAGAGTTATTTAACACTTGTGAGAGTATAAAGCAAACTTTTGACTTTTTATAGTATGATAAAACGGTTTATGGAGATACTAGGATAAGATATCTGAAAATCCATGTTACCAATCTAGAATAAACACGAAAAGAGGAAGTATATGGATCAGTATATCACCACACCCCTAACTACTCAAAAGGTTGAGGAACTTCGTGCAGGAGATTATGTATATCTATCTGGTATCATTTATACAGCCAGAGATGCTGCCCACCAAAGAATGTACGAAACAATGGAAGAAGGCGGCAGTATACCGATTGATTTAAAGAATAATATCATTTATTACCTTGGGCCAACTCCGGAAAAAGAAAATCAGGTAATTGGCTCGGCGGGACCAACTACGAGCAGCCGTATGGACAAATATACTCCGTTACTTTTGGATTCCGGGTTAAAGGGAATGATAGGAAAAGGAAAAAGAAATCAGGCAGTTATTGACGCTATGATAAAAAACAAGGCTGTCTATTTTGCGGCAGTAGGAGGCGCAGGAGCTCTATTATCTAAGAGAATCAAGGCTAGTAAAGTAATTGCTTATGATGATTTAGGAACGGAAGCAATTAGAGAATTATTTGTGGAAGATTTTCCTGTAATTGTAGTAATTGATTCAGAAGGAAATAATTTATATGAAATTGTGATGCAAAGCAGTTGACAAAAGGAAAGTCATTTGTTATACTAGATTTTGCTTCTGTGAGTAATAATAGAAGCAAAAAATTTAATAGAACTTTATGAAGTTCAGTTTCTGGAGAAATACTCAAGAGGCCGAAGAGGCGCCCCTGCTAAGGGTGTAGGTCGGGTGACCGGCGCGAGGGTTCAAATCCCTCTTTCTCCGTTACAAAAAAAGTATCAAAAAGACTTAAACTTAGTGTTTAGGTCTTTTTGATTCTTTTTAATATTTGAATTTAATACAAGATCATAATTTGTTTAATACTACTGGAGAAAAAATGAAATTTTGTGATCTAGTCCTTGACTTAATAGAAGTTTCGCTTTATAATGAGTAAATACTTATTGAGTGGAGAGTCATTTAATGAAAAGTCTTAAAAGGCAGATACAAAAAGAAAATACCCGAAAAAAAATCATTGAGACAGCCTACCGCATTTTTTCAGAAAAAGGTTTTTCGGTAGCAACAAGTGTTATTGCCAAAGAAGCAGGAGTCTCACATGGTTCGATATTTGTTCATTTTCCCACACTTAACGACTTATTAGTGTGCTTGGTGTCAGAATTTGGAGATAAGATGGGGGAGAGTCTGCATCTCCTTGCAAAGAAAGACAGCATTGAGAACCTATTGGCGGAACATCTGAATGTCTTAGAAGAATACGAAGCATTCTATTTTAGGCTTATTTCTGAAATAAATTTATTACCGAATGAAGCAAAAAGTACATTTGTAATTATTCAGTCGAAGGTAGCCTTTCATTTTAGCAACATAATGGAACGTGAGATAAAAAAAGGAGTGATTAAAAAACTCCCAACACACATGATGTTCAATACATGGATTGGTCTAGTACACTATTATATGTTAAACAAGGAGTTCTTCTCAAGACCTAACGAGTCAGTATTGCATAGATATAAGGGAGAACTTTTATCTAATTATATGAATTTAATTAACCGGGAAAGTGAGGTATAGAGAAGATGAAAATATGTATTGCCTGCGGTATGCCAATGGAGAGTATATCAGATTACGCTGCGAACGATCCTAGTAGAGATTATTGTATTCATTGCGCTCGTCATGACGGCGAGATGCAGTCATTTCAAGAAAAAAAAGAGAATCTAGTAAAATTTATAGTAAGGACACAAGGCTTTGATGAGAAAGTCGCTGAAAAAATGGCGGAAAGTATGATGCGTAAACTTCCGGCATGGAAAGCATTCTTTGAGTAGGAGAGATTATTTATGGGAGAATTAATGAAACTTCCGAATGTAGGTAAAGTTTTAGAAAGGAATCTAAATGAGATTGGTATTTATACCGAGAATCAACTAAAAGAAATCGGCAGCAAGGAAGCTTTTATTCATATCAGGGGTTTTGATCCTGGTGCTTGTCTGCATATGCTCTACGGGATTCAAGGTGCAATCGAGGGAATAAAAGATTCTTGTTTGAGTGAATATACAAAGCAGAATTTAAAAGAGTTTTACAAGAATTTATAAGTTACCGATTACGTTGACGGTATTTGTATAATGAATACAAGTTTGTATGTTCTGGGAATTTGGAGAAATGACTCGAGATATATCGAATGGGTGAACGCATAAAATGGATAAATATAATAAAAAAAACATGATTATGTTAAAAACAATTTTGATTAAATTTAAAAAATCATTAAAATAACAGTTGTTTTGCAAATCAGAAACGTCAGCAATTCCATTGAAATAGGGCATTGTAGCATTTAGATATATTATTTTAAAAAATATGAAAATTTAATCGAAAAAGTTATTGACAAAGGCACTTGCTTGTGATATCATTGATTTTGCTGACGCGCTAGAGAATAAACGCCAGCGAAAATGAACCTTGATAATTGAACAGTGAAACAACCCTGAAAATTCTAAAATATTTGAAGATCCTTTGGAACTTCAAAACAAAGATTTTTCATTAATCGTGTCAGCAATGACATGATACGAACCGTATTAATACGAAAGTATTGGTACAACCACAAAAACAGTAAAGATAACAGGATGCTTAACCAGTGAAGAAATTGCTTAACAGTAAAAGTAATCACAAATTGGCTAACGTTTATCTGACTGGATCAAAAACTTAAACATGAGAGTTTGATCCTGGCTCAGGATGAACGCTGGCGGCGTGCCTAACACATGCAAGTCGAACGGAGTTATTAT
>JAQUYQ010000172.1 GCA_028691795.1 Herbinix sp. | reverse complement strand
TATTAAAACAGAATTTGTACTATGGCTTTTAAAGAATGTAATATCTGCTACCTCATCATAAACAAAAGAATCGATCTCTTCTGGCATATTCACGAAACAGCATTTTTCTTTTCCTTTCAGCATATAATGAATATCCATGAACTTCTTATGAATTTCCATGTCAGCATCCATTTCATTTACCGTATCTTTTGATATTACAAATGCAATTACTTCATCTGCGATAATCTCATACTTACCCTCCAGCATATCCTCATCATTCCTATGAGTGTATATAAACTCTAATGCTTTTTTTATATTGGTATTGGTATCCTTATATCTATCAAAATTTACTATTTGGTCTAATATCATAAGATACTCCTTTTAAGCTTTTACAAAGATTTTATTTCTTCCCATACACTATCATCTACAAATATACCGTTTGCATCATGATCCTTCCTAAACTGAACATAATCTTCACCCGGTGCAATGATTCCTGTAGAATGTTCTGAGGGTGCTGAACTTTTAATATGGGCAATCGCCTTCTTCATCATGTCAGACATATCATCCATCGTAGTGGTTTTCTTTGGATCAATAATAATTATAACCTGAGATGCTCCACCACAGCTTCCCATATTTTTCTGATCCAGATCGGCTGCACCGATACCACCGGTTAATGCAGCACCAAGGATATCAAGCATAAACGAAAAACTGGAACCCTTCCAATAACCAATAGGCATAATTCTCATAGACTCTTCTATCGCACCCGGATCATCTGTTATATTACCAGCTTTATCAAATCCTCCAGGGAATGGAAGTTTTTTACCTGCAAGTCTTGTTACTTGAAGCTTTCCATAAGCATATTGTGAAATTGCCATGTCCATCTGTATCGCATCCCCGCCATCTGGTCCCGGCATAGCCATGACAAACGGATTATTACCGAGTTTGCACTCTTTTCCACCCCAAGGCGGCATACAGGATTCTGTATTCGTCCACATAATTGCGATATAACCTTTATTGGCAGCGTATAATCCATATGTCCCACCTCTCATCCAGTGAGTTGTATTTTTTAAACCAACCATACCAATGCCATATTGATCCGCTAATTCAATCGCGCGGTCAGTCCCCTTTAATGCATTCAAAATACCAGGGCCCATATTACCGTTCATTATCTCAATTGCTCCAAAGGATCTTTCACAAGTTGGATCTGCCTTTACATCTACCCATCCTTTTTGGACGTAATCTACAAATCTTGCAACTCGATTCGTTCCATGTGAATAAATTCCATCATAGGTTGATTCCGTGTGGATACGAGCGCATATATCTGCTTTCTCTTCGCTCAATCCATATTTTATAAATACTCTTTTAATTTCACTTTGTATATCATCAAATGATAATCTCATAAAGAAATCTTCCTCTCTTTTTAACCAAAGATTAAATTAGGTATAAATAGCACTAGTTGTGGAAATATTGCCAAAATAATCAGCAATGCAACAATAGCAATGATAAATGGTATTGATTCTTTGGTATAAACTTCAACCGGGCAATCTAAAATACCGCAAGCTGTATACATGGTTACTCCGATAGGCGGTGTCATCCCTCCCATAGTTACCAATATCATAAATAAAATTCCAAAATGTACCGGATCAAATCCTAACTTCATCATAATTGGTAAGAATATTGGTGTTAAAATCAATACATTCGCAGTTGCTTCCATAAACATTCCAACGATAAAGACAAATAGCATAACAACTGCTAAAATAATATATTTATTAGAAGAAACTCCTGAAATCAAGTTTGCTAAGGTCTGTGGGACTTGCCCTGTTACAAGAGCATATCCAAAAGCATTGGAGCATATGATAATAAACATAATTACCGCTAAATCTACACCTGTCTGCTTTAAAACATGGTATAATTTTTTGAAGGTTAACTCCTTATAGATAAAAAGCCCGACAATTAATGCATATACTACTGCAAACGCACCAGCCTCTGATGGCGTAAATAACCCAAAACGTATTCCAATAATTAATATGATCGGGAACAGGATTGCCCATATGTTATCAACAACTCCAAAGGCAACGTCTTTAAATTTAGGGGCTTTCTCAAACTCCTTTGCATAATTCCTTTTTTTGGATGTTATATGCACCGCAACCATAAGGAATATCGTCATTAACAAGCTGGGAACTACACCTGCCATAAACAAACGACCTATAGAAACTTCACCTGTAACACCATATAAAATCAAACCAACGCTAGGTGGAAATGTAGCCGTAATCAAACCACCCATCGCCAAAATTGCCGCTGTAAATCCTTTGCTAAATCCTTTTTTTGTCATATCCGGTCCGAGAATTCGACATTCCATTGCAGCATCCGCTGTAGCCGAACCGGAAATACCACCCATCAGCAAACTTAAAACTACAGAAACCTGAGCCAATCCACCAAGCATATGACCTGTAAGTAACGTTGAGAACTTTATTAATCTTTTCGTTATTCCCGTTTCATTCATCAAGTTTCCTGCAAGCACAAAGAAAGGGACCGCTAATAATGAAAATGATTGCGTACTGCTTACCATTCTCTGCACTACTATCTGTGTCGGAACATGTTCAACTATAAAATATACCAAACTTGATATACCAACTGAAAAAGCAACTGGCATACCGAATGCTAATAAAACGATAAAGGTTAATACTAACCATATCATAATATATCCCCTCCTTCCGTATTGGTTTTTATAATGCTTGAATAATTATTAGTTATTATATTCTTACTATATCTTACTATATTGCTGATAATTGTAATTGTCATGAGCAAACATCCAACCGGTACACTTGCTGTTGCATAAGAATAACTAATTGGCAACGTATTAAACGTTCTTTGAAAGTTCGTGATACAAAGATTGGTTCCATAATATACGGCAATGAGTAAGAAACATAACATTAAGATGTTATTAAAAAGATAAATGATGTTTCTAAATTTTACCGGGAATTTATCTACCAGCATATTTACACCCATATGTCTGTTTTTTCGCATTGCTAAATCAGCACCTATAAAGCAAACCCATGCAAACGACAATTGTGCTAAATCTGTTGACCACGACATATCAATTCCGAAAAAACGTAACACTGCCGCAAAAAAAACTAATAGGATTAAAAGCGACAATCCAATACCTACAAATATTTCTTCGATATGTTTTAACATATTGACACCTATTCCTTTTATTTTCCTAGTTCAGCCATTAATTTATCTTTCAATTCTCTATAACCAAGTTCATCATATGCTTTATCAGCTGCTGCTTTAAATGCTTCTCTATCGCATTCAATTACTTCTATTCCATTATCAATACAAGTCTGTAGGAACTCATCCCCTTTTTTAATAACAATATCTGAAGCGAATTTTCCGGCATTATATGATTCATCCATTAGAATTGTCTGATACTCTGCTGGCAATTTCTCAAACCAGTCATTTGAAATAACCAGTCCTGTTAACAACTGAAAATGCCCTGTTAATGTTACATAATTGGTTACTTCAAAAATACTTGATCCTACCGCTGCCGAATTGTGTACTTCTACACCCTCAATAACCTTCTGTTGTAATGCCTGATATGCTTCAGACCAAGGAAGAACTGTTGTATTTGCTCCCATTGCTTCAAGTGATTTTGTAACAACATCAGAACCCGAACTTCTAATTCTTTGGCCTTTTAAGTCTTCCGGTTTTGAAATCGGATTTTTGGTAAATAGGTTTCTACTTCCCTGATAATAATTAAAGGATAATATTTTGAAGCCATCCTTATTAAACTCATCTGCCAACGCTTTATATACAGTCGTATCCATCAAAGCCAAGGCGTCTTCATAATCATCTGCCAGATATGGACCACTTAATACACCAAAATCTTTGATGTAATTTGACATACGGCCCGGATCTGTAATAATACCTACCCCGGCACCAACCTTTGCCTGTTCTAAAACATCTTCATCTGCCCCAAGCTGTGAACCTGAATAAAGCTCAACCGTAACATTACCATCTGTTTTTTCTTCAACATTCTTTTTAAATTCTTCCAGTCCCAAATAAATCGGATCTGTCTCCGTTAATACGGTACCTACCTTTAAGGTATACTTTTCTGATTTAACCGATTGCTTCGTGTCAGTTGTTACTTCTTCCTTCGTAGTTGCTTCCTTCGTAGTAGTATCTGTTTTTGCCTTAGTGCCACATCCTACCATTGAGATAGCCATTGTTGCCACTAATAAAGTTGCCATAATTTGTTTTTTCATTTTTACCCTCCTATATTTAATATTGACAATAACATACTAACATATTAGTATGTTATTGTCAATATGACTATTATAGATTTTTATTTCACTTTATATTATACACTTTTTACATATTTCAATACAAAAGTCTGATAATTGCTCCACAAATAATTTTCCGGATATGCTGTCATTCTTGCTTTTACCGGATTCAAATGAATGTAGCGGCTTGTCTGTAAAAAATATGCATCTTCCCGAATTAAACAAGAACGGTATCTACCTTGAAGCAAATGACCTGTCATACCATACTTATCGATATAGTAACCTGTGTATCGCTGTGAAAGACGCCTCATTATGTACCAGATTTCTTTCTCTTTTGTCTCTATCAGTAAATGATAATGGTTTGTCATGAGACAGTATGCATGCAAATCAAATGGATATCGCTTCTGTATATCTCCCAATCGTCCTTCCAAACGTTATTAAAATGGTTGATAGCTATTTAATAGCATGATATAATATAACCAGTGGAGGTATTTACAGTATGAATAATGATGAATTGATTGTAAAAATGCTATCAGAATTAAAAAATGATATGTCTGGTATAAAGGAGACTATTAATAACATTGACAAAAGAACAACGAGAATTGAATTACATCTTGAAAATGTAACAGATTAAAATATATCACTTATAATGGAACAATATACACCAAACACGCAAGAGCTAAAAACCAATACTGAAAATATTGAAAAGCTGCTTTTTGATGTAGATAATCTAAAACGCGTAGTTATTTCACATAGTAACGAAATAAACAGATTAATAAAAAACAAATAAGCAAACAATCTAAGGTGGTTCACTGTTCACAACAGGAAGCCTATCCCTACTATGATTAGATTGCAAAAACACTTGTTCCTACCCCGGTAAGC
>JAQUYQ010000171.1 GCA_028691795.1 Herbinix sp. | reverse complement strand
TCCAGAGGATGCGAAGCAGATGCTTGCGCAAACAAATTGTGATGCTATCATGCTTGCCAGGGGAACCAGGGGAAATCCTTGGATTTTCGAACAAATTAAAGCATATCTGGAACAGGGAATATTGCTTTCAAAACCTGAGTTTTCTGAAGTTAGGGATATGATTGTCCGTCACGCAGAACTTTCTGTGAACTTTAAAGGTGAATATACCGGAATTCGTGAGATGAGGAAGCATGTTGCATGGTATACAACCGGATATCCTGGTTCAGCTAAACTTAGAAACCGTGTAAATGAAATTGAAAGCTTAGATGATCTTCATCGATTACTAAAGGATTACCAAAATCTTATTCAAGGCAATTGAATCAGTTAATAAATTATTTTGTAGAAAAATAACCAATCAAGGAACATAAAATAGAGGTATCTTATATAATAGTAACAAATATATTAATTTCCATAAAAAAATTGTTGATTTTTTTGTAAATTAAGTTATAGTATATTTACAGAAAAGACAAATGTTTGCCATACGTGAACAAAGATGGAGGAATAGAAATGAGTAAATTAAGAGTAGGTATCCTTGGTGGAACCGGCATGGTCGGACAACGTTTTATCTCCTTGTTAGAAAACCATCCTTGGTTTGAAGTAGTAACTGTAGCCGCAAGTCCGAGAAGCGCAGGAAAGACATATGAAGAAGCTGTGGGAGACCGTTGGAAGATGGCTACTCCGATGCCGGAGTGCGTTAAGAAGCTTATTGTTAAGGATGTAAATGATGTTACCGAAGTCAGCGCTGATGTTGATTTCGTTTTCAGTGCAGTAGATATGTCAAAAGAAGAAATAAAGGCAATTGAAGAGGCATATGCAAAGACAGAGACTCCTGTAGTTTCTAACAACAGTGCCCATAGATGGACTCCTGACGTTCCGATGGTAGTGCCAGAGCTTAATCCGGAGCATTTGGAAGTAATTGCAGCCCAGAAGGAACGTCTTGGAACCAAAAATGGCTTTATCGTAGTTAAGCCAAACTGCTCCATCCAGAGTTATACACCTGCACTTCATGCTTTAAAGGAATTTGGACCGAAGCTTGTTGTTGCAACAACCTACCAGGCGATTTCCGGTGCCGGTAAGAACTTTGCTGACTGGCCGGAGATGTTAGATAATGTTATCCCATACATCGGCGGCGAGGAAGAGAAGAGCGAACAAGAACCATTACGTATCTGGGGAAAAGTTGTAGATGGTAAGATTGTTAAAGCAGAAGAGCCAGTAATTACTACACAATGTATCCGTGTACCTGTTACAGATGGACATACGGCAGCAGTGTTTGTAAACTTTGAGAAGAAACCGTCCAAGGAAGATATACTCAAGGCTTGGTCTGAATTTAAGGGACTTCCGCAGGAACTTAATTTACCTAGCGCACCGAAGCAGTTCATCAAGTATTTTGAAGAAGACAATCGTCCTCAGGCAAAGCTTGACCGCGACTATGAAAATGGAATGGGAGTTTGCTTCGGAAGACTTCGTGAAGATAACGTATTTGATTACAAATTCGTTGGTCTGTCCCATAATACAGTACGTGGTGCTGCAGGTGGTGCGGTTCTTATCGCAGAATTATTGAAAGCACAGGGATATATTACTGAGAAATAACCATTAGAAAAGAGGAGCTGTGAAGCTCCTCTTTACACGTTCTTATTTATCATTAAATAAATAACGAATGAAATCTATCGTATTTTCTTCATGCTTCGAATTTGCAACAATTCCAAGAATATAAGGATCGGTGTTATTGGCATTATTTTTATACAATTTTGTATCAGTCAGATATACACCATAATCATTTCTTTCCGAATTTTCCTTTGTATCTGTGATATATAATTGATCCGTCAGGGTACTATAGATATCAGTCGGTAATTGATCGGAAAGCTTACTGAAATAACCAGAATATGCATAATCATGAAAAAGTGATTCGGGTGCTATAATGACATCAACTTCCGCTGAAGCAACATAGGTAACTAACGCCTGCCTCATACTCATTGTATATTGACCATCCGCAACAAAATTAAAATTAGTATTGAATTCTACACGTTCCCGCTCAGGGTTGAGTTGCAGGTACTCAGCAAAATCAGTATTATACTGTTCAAGTACATCCTCATTAATTGTGTTATTTAGCATGGCTGCGTAAAACTGAGGTACCATATTCGGATGAAAAGCGCTATATATAAAATATATGATAATTGCTATCGCTATAACAACAGTAAGTGCATGAATTTTGTAATACTCCCAAAGATAATCGAACTTACCACGGAGGGACATTTCCCGTAATTTTTCTTTCTCGGTCTGTTTTGTTTTGGGGTGGTATATTAGAGCATCCTCGCCCAGTTTGGTTTGTTTCGGCATACTAAGTCCTCACTTTATTTACTCGCGTTATATTTAATAAAATAATCTATATACGTTAATTATTAGTCTATCACAATCACAGATTAAAAAAAAGAAACTAAATATAAAATATCTCTAAAAACTAATATAATATAGCCGGATTGAACACCAACTATAGACACTTGCTCATTGGCAAGAGGCAAAAAAAAACTGCTTTCAAAAACACGGCAGTGAATTAACCCCGGTTTTCGAAAGCAGTTTATAGCTCATCTAAAGTAATTCATTAATAAACCCTTAATAATAATAGCCTCCGGTATAATAATCGATGAGACCTTGCAGGTCAACCCCTAGCTCTTCGGAGAGTTTACTGATATAGTCATCTAAATTTAAAGAAGCTTCATAACCTTCAATATCGGAAATATCATAAACTTCGGCATCGTCAGGGAGCATTGTAACCTGATAATCATTTAAGTACTCTGTAGTTGTATCAATTGTAACCAGTGGGGAAGCACCCATTTGGAAAATGAGTTTATTATTCTGAATATCATTTTCTACACTGTATTCCGATGTTACTTCAATGCCCATAAACGCTGCTGAAGATAAATTTAAAGTTCCATATTGATAGAAACGTTCATTCTTTCGTTCGGTACGGAAATCCTCATAATCTAAATCAATGCTCACGTCAGTGAAATAATATTCATCAGGATCACTTATTTCAATTGTTGCTTCTCCATCATAAGCACCATTCTCTTTCGTCTGACTGCCGGAAATATCTAGAATGGTATTACCGTTATCATCCTCTGCATACATATTGTATTCATCCTTGTTACCCTTGTTAATGAAGGTATAACCAAGTACAGCATCAGAGTCATCTATAGTAAATTCACGACCAATAATATTACTGTTGTTATCTACATAAACAACCATGTTGAGATCTTCATCAAGAAGATCTTCAGAGGAAGAATCCAATTCGTCAAGTGCATCATCAATCGCGTCTTGATATTCGTCCTCTGTTATATCATAAACAGGTAGAAGATTAATAAGGTACTCATCTTCCTTTGCTTCGGTAAGGATAGCCTTGCAAATATTATAGGCATCATCATTTGTAATCGTAACGGTAAGTTTTGTACAGGTGGTTGATAATGTATCAAGATTAAGTTCTTTATCTTTTTCAACTTCAACCTCGGTAATGTTATCAACGATTATATTGCTGTATCTGTTTAGCAAATCAATGGTTTGGTCTGTAGACGGTAATTTAATCTGACTTAAATCTATATCTGTGTCACTAAGTTCATCGGTAAAATCTAGATAAGCTTTACTTAATTCAGGTAAACGAACAAAATAATCATTGGCAGTGGTATCCATAAATAATTCCATTGTAATGAGATTCACCTGATTAAAACGAACGCCGAGAGTTTCATTGATTATATTATCTTTATGTCCGTAAAGTACATCAAAGCCGAAGCTTTCAATTGGTACACCGAGTTGGCTTTCGAAATCCTCTAAACTCATGTCTAAAGAACTTTGCATTAAGGAATCTACGGTCTCTCGATCAATAGATACATCAGATTTAACATTTATTGCAGTATCCTGTGATGTAAGATTTAGGTAAGGCTTTAGGTTATCAATGGAGTCAGTAATCGTCTTCTTCTCGATATAGGCATAATATTCAACGGGACTTTTTGTTAACTGAGCATAGGTATTTATTATTGTGCCTCTAAAAGCATATGCCGTTGCAGTACCTGAGAAAAGAATCAACAGAACTATAACTGCAGCGATTACTTTTCCGTGGGACTTTTTCTTCTGTTTTTGCGTACCTGCTGGAAATCCGGATTGTGTATATTGCTGCGAATACCCCGGCTGCCCATTGTATTGTGAAGGTGCGGCATTGCTGTTAATCTGCTGCTGATAATAAGAGTTAAACTGATCGGTTGCTCCCAGTGTAGGAGTCCCGGATCCTGTCAAGCTATCCTGCCCGGGATTCTGTTGATACTGTCCCGAGTATGGCTGCTGCCCGGGATAAGGCTGATATTGTCCCGTAGCTTGTTGATACTGCCCGGAATACTGTTGAAATTGTTCCGTAGGTTGCTGTTGCTGACTGGAATACTGTTGAAATTGTTCTGGAGTTTGTTGATGCTCGCCAGAATATGGCTGCTGGCCGGAATACTGCTGATATTGTCCCTGAGGTTGCTGATACTGGCCGGAATACTGTTGAAATTGTTCTGGAGTTTGTTGATGCTCGCCAGAGTATGGCTGCTGACCAGAATACTGCTGATATTGTTCCGGAGTTTGTTGTTGCTGGCCGGAAAACTGTTGATATTGTTCCGGAGTTTGTTGCTTTTGACCGGTATACTGCTGTGACTGCTCAGAAGTTTGCGGGGTCTCCCAATAAGTACTTTCGTTCGTATTCTTGCTTTGACCCTGTGGCACATCAGCAGGCGCCCCTGCAATTGGCGCCTGCGGTTGTTGAGTATTATTATTATTATCTTCCATATTATTCCCCCACGCTATTATTTTAAATGTTTAAATTTGTTGATTTTTAACTCATTATCCTTAGTATATTTAAAATATATTGAAATGTCAATCCATGTAAAAGCGCTTATAAAATTTTTCCATTTATAGCGGACAATATTTCCAACAAGAATTGAAAATCGACGTTCGTGCGTCAAAAATTAATATTCATGTTTGTTAGAGTATAATTATTATTGGCAAAAGTAAAAAAATAGGAAGTAGAGAAAAATCCCTACTTCCCAAATCATACAGTTTTTCTTAGAATGTTAATTGTCGAGAAAAACACGAAAGAAGGCTGTAT
>JAQUYQ010000170.1 GCA_028691795.1 Herbinix sp. | reverse complement strand
GACAGCAAGGTATATCACTTGCGGAGAACGCAGGGAACGAAGTATTCCTTTTGGAAAAACAGCGAAGAATGCATTGCAGGAATATTTAAAGATCAGACCAAATAATTTTGATAAAAATAATAATGAAGTATTATTTTTGAATTCGTCCGGAGAACAATTAAGCAGACAGGGCTTATGGAAAATTCTAAAGGCTTATGCAAAATCGGTTGGTTTAAATCAGATTAATCCGAATGCGATACGTCATTCTTTTGCAGCTCATTTGATTGAAAATGGTGCTGATTTAGGGTGTGTACAGGAATTTTTGGGCCATGCAGATATTACGACCACGCAGCTTTATCTGGCACATGGTTATAAAAACAGCAGGGAAGTGTATATGAATACGCACCCGAGAGCTTAATGGATTACTGTAAACTTTGCCATCTGCCTATTAACTTGTAATAAAAAACAGAAGGAAATCCGAGTAACTTGGATAAGCCTTCTGTTTTTTATTAATGTTTGATTTGACACCCAAATCTTGTTTTTAAAAATTTAAATTTTTAATTTATAATTTTAGATAAGATACTCTTTACTTCTATGGTTATTTATATACCATCAGCAATGGTATAGATTAATCGTTCAGAATCTTCCCATCCTAGACAGGCATCGGTAATGGATTTACCATAGATATGCTCCGATATCTTTTGACTTCCACCTTCAATATAACTTTCTATCATTACACCCTTAACCATATTTGCAATGTCAGAAGATAACCTGCGGCTGTGAAGTACCTCTTTTACAATACGGGTCTGTTCCTTGTATAGCTTATTAGAGTTCGCATGATTGGCATCAACAATGGTTGCCGGATTAATAACATCACGTTCATTATACATGGAAAATAAAAGGTTCAAATCCTCATAATGATAGTTTGGCAGGGATTGGCCATGTTTATTTACCGCACCTCTTAATATGGTATGAGCAAGAGGATTACCGGAGGTAGTTACTTCCCAGGTGCGATATAAGAAAGTATGGCTTGCTTGAGCTGCAACTACCGAGTTTAACATAACTGAAAAATCACCGCTGGTTGGATTTTTCATACCTGCGGGTACATCCATACCGCTGATGGTCAGACGGTGCTGTTGATCTTCAACGGAACGTGCTCCAACTGCAACATAGGAGAGGATATCCTCTACATAAGGCCAATTTTCGGGATATAACATCTCATCAGCTGCCGTAAGTCCGCTTTCTGCGATGGCACGAAGATGCATTTTTCTCATTGCAATTAAGCCCTCCTGTAAATCAGGCTCTTTCTCCGGGTCTGGCTGATGAACGATTCCCTTATAGCCTTCACCGGTCGTTCTCGGCTTATTTGTATAAATACGGGGTATCAATAAGATTTTATCTTCTACCTTTTCCTGAACCTTGGCAAGTCTTGAGATATAGTCGCATACAGCATCTTCATTATCTGCGGAACATGGTCCGATAATAACAAGAAATTTATTTGAGGCGCCAGTAATAATATCTTTAATTTGTTTGTCTCTATCCTTTTTACGAAGAACATCTCTAGCAGGCATAGGATAGGCTTGTACTAAATCCTCCGGTGATATAACTTCTTTTATAAATTTAAAGCTCATACGATCAATCTCCCTCGATTTATGTTGATTTATTTTATCCTTTTTTGCAAGGGAAGTCAATCATTTATAGGAATATGTATTTAAAAAACCATATAATGTTTTATAAATATCTAAAACAGAAATACAAGCAGATTCGGAAGTAACAATTCAATTTTTCTTTTAATACTCATAAAATATTAGATAGAGGGAAAAAGGACGTTCAATTGGCTGGGGTATAGTCAAACAAGATGAATTAGCAAGCTGCTTCACTTGACATGAATTATAAGGCACAGTTGGCCTGGCCCTGTTTCAGCTTTTACGGCTGAAGAGTGTATATGGAATATTAACAACAGAAACATCATATAGGGTATAGATGATGTTTCAAACTAAGTCATTGTATAAAATAAGAAAGGGTATCCATGAAACATTTTTGTTGCAATCAGAAAACTCCATTCATTTTTAAATTATATAAGTATTTCATTATTGTACTTACCGTTTTATTATTGTTATCTTATCTGCTGCAAAATTCATCCGCTTATTACCGTAAATCGTTAACTATGCCATTCTCATTGCATCTAAATAAGCAGAATATTTATATGATTAAAGGGGAGGAGACCCATCTCTTTGTATTTGGTTTAAACAAAAGGGTATCTTTTTATTCCACAAATTTTCGGGTGGCGGGGGTTAATTTTAACGGGAGAGTTTTTGCTTACCAGACTGGGAAGGCTTTTATCATTGCTAAGGTAGATGGAAAAGAATTGAAATGCCGCGTTCATGTGATTGATATTAATAAAGAAACGATAGAACTAAAGGTTGGCAATACCTACCGACTTAGTATCAGTGGAGCCATGTCTTTTAAAAGCTGGAAAAGTGAAAATAATTATGTCGCTACAGTTAATATGTTTGGAAAAGTGAAAGCGAAGCATACCGGCAAGACTGTAATTATCGCTAAGGTAAAAGGCAGAAGTTTAAAATGTACGGTCTATGTTAAATAATTCGATGAATAAGGCTGCCTACGGTAGGATGCATTTTACGTAGAGTATAAAATAAATACTTTTAACTATTTATAAATTAAGACAAATTTATTATAAGGATTGGTCTAAAAATAGAAAGCATGGATTAAAATAGTAATAATACATTTTTGCCAACAAAACGGCAGAATTGAGGTTAATTTGAAAAAAATAATTTCTGTTATTATTTCTTGTACCATGCTTCTTCTTTTACTAAGCCCTATTACTACTTACGCTCAGATAAAAAATACTTCCGCCGATAATGAAGGAGAGGCTGTGACGGTTACTACTGCAGTAGATGCCCAGTTAGAACTTAGCTCGCCCTCCGCTGTATTAATTGAAGGCTCGACAGGGATGGTAATCTATGAAAAAAATAAGGATGAGCGTTTAAAACCAGCCAGTATCACCAAAGTCATGACCTTGTTATTGATTTTTGAAGCACTGGATGCTGGGAAAATTAAGCTTACCGATGAAGTCAGTGTCAGCGAACATGCTGCATCCATGGGTGGTTCACAGGTATTTTTGGAACCTTATGAAATCCAGGATGTTAATACTATGATTAAATGTATCAGCATCGCCAGTGCTAATGATGCATGTGTGGCTATGGCAGAGCTTTTGGCAGGCTCTGAGGAAGAGTTTGTAGCTTCCATGAATAAGAGAGCCAAGGAACTGGGTATGAACAATACAAATTTTGTTAACTGCTGCGGACTTGATGTTGACAATCATTATTCCTCGGCTTATGATGTAGCATTGATGTCCCGAGAACTGATAACAAAACATCCGGAAATAAGTACGTATTCTACAGTATGGATGGATACTTTTATTCATACAACTAAAAAGGGGCAAACTGAATTTGGATTAACCAATACGAATAAGCTGGTAAAATTTTATCAAGGAATTACCGGACTGAAAACTGGTTCCACAGGCTTGGCAAAATACTGTCTGTCCGCATCAGCCAAAAGAAATGATATGGATTTAATTGCAGTCATCATGGCTGCACCGGATACAAAAACTAGATTTGCGGAGGCATCGAAGCTTTTGAACTACGGATTTGCTAATTACAGTATTTATAAGGATGATAATTTAGAAACAGTTTTATCTCCGGTAAAAGTTACAAAAGGAGTACTTGATTCAGTTCAGGGTAAGATTGACAATAAATTCTCTTATTTATGTACGAAAGGAAAATCGGTAGAGGATATACGTAAGGAAGTAATATTATATGAGCAAGTTCCTGCACCGGTAGCGGTAAATGATAAAATTGGTGAAATCATCTATTATTATGATAATGATAAAATTGGAAGTATTGATATTCTTGCTTCCGAAGCAGTTGATAAAGCAGGTTATAAGGATTGCTTTATTAAGATAATAAAACGTTATTTTATGAGTTCAAAATAATGCTTCGAGTGCCATAAGGCGTATTTGCAGATTGAGATGAACATAAGTGCATATATATTCTGCTTCAGCCAGAATACCGACTTATGACACCCAAATTAATAATTTAGATTATAATATTTAAATAAAAGCTTTATTAATTGGCAGGGATTCTCTGTATTGAAGTCGGGAATCCCTGTCTGGATTCATGACAAGTGAAATGGCTTTCAATTCATCTTGTTTATATTTTGTCGAATGAGAACTGCTGGTTAAATATATTCAAATCAGTAATATATTGACACGTCTTAAGCTTACTAGTATAGTATAATAGGTATGAAATATAATTGAATACATAGAAGAGCTATATAAAAATGTGTTAATTATTACTGGAAAGGAGCTTGCATGCATATAGGTATTATCGTGGCCGGACTTATTATGATATTTATAATATGGACCGTGATTGAGCAAAAACAACTTGTGACTACAAAATATGTTGTTGCATCCGCCAAACTACCTAAGGCGTTAAATAGTACAAGCTTTGTTGTCTTAGCAGATCTTCATAATTATAATTTTGGCAAAAATAATGAGAGACTGGTGAAACGGATTGATGAATTATCTCCGGAATTCATTATCATTGCAGGCGATATGATTAATAAAAGTGCAGCTTGTTATCCCAGTAATGTATTTCGCTTATTGGAACAGCTAGCCAAGAGATATAAGATATTTTATGCATACGGTAATCATGAGCAGAGAATGGATAGAATACTTGAAATGAATATAAACCAGAATGATCTGAGTTCTACATGGGTAGAATTTAAGAAAATACTCACAAACCTGGGTGTTATATTCCTTGATAATAAAAGCACCGTTTTTATTAAGAACAAAGAAAAGCTTCGAATTACCGGTGTTTCAATTGGAAGGGAATATTTTATACGTGGTAAAATACCAGCTATGGAGGAAGGATACATTCGTTCCTTAATCGGCGAAAAAACGAAAAAGGAATACCAAATTCTGATTGCACATAACCCGGTATATTTCTCGGAATATGCCAACTGGGGAGCAGATCTGACTATCTCCGGACATTTGCATGGGGGATTGGTTCGGTTGCCGGGTGTTGGTGGAGTTATCTCGCCGCAGGTTAAGCTGTTTCCTAAATATAATTCCGGTAATTTTGCTGAAAATGGACAGCAAATGGTGGTATCAAGGGGACTTGGCTCACATTCTATGATGCCAAGGGTATTTAATGCTCCTGAAATTGTTTATATTACAATGAAAAATCAAGATTGATAGAT
>JAQUYQ010000169.1 GCA_028691795.1 Herbinix sp. | reverse complement strand
ATGTTATCTTATTGCACATCATCATACTTACAATAACATAAAAGGTTTGGACTATCAGATATTGGTGGAAGCGGATTTCTTAGTTAATATTAGTGAAGATGCAATGTCCATCGATGCAATCAGCAGTATTAAGGATAAAATATTTAAGACAAATACCGGATTAGCCTTCCTGACAAGAATATATCGATAAGCAACGAATAAATCAATAAGTAATGAATATATCTTAAGATACGATTTGTAATAAACAACGATATATCAATAGGTAACGAATATTAGAAGGCAACTAATATATCAATTTACAACGATTATTTGCAGGTATTCTGCAATACTTGAATATGGTTCATTTATAACGAATATTACATGCCCTAGAGGCAATTACAAAGGTGGCAAAATGAAATATCAAAGAATAGAAAAAATAACAGCAATATTATTAATAATTTCCATCATTGTTATAAATCTCGCTACTCGAAATTATGCAGAAGCAGCGGATAAAACAGTTGGAATTGTAGTTTCAGATAAGAACGGCAGCTATACCTTTTATGATATGAATAACAGCACCGATGGAAGTGCTACCTTCGAGATAACATCAGCGGGAAATATTATGGTTCCGTTAAAGAAGCTGGTGAAGCTAATGCCGGTGCTTACCTATAAGTATGATTCTACGAAAAAGACAGCTACAATTGTGAATACTAGTAATGGTAAGAAGATCGTTTATACAAAAAATAGTCAATATTTAAGCTATTACTCAAGTTCTAAAGCAAAAGCCGCAAAGAAAACCATGGCTTACAAAATGTATGTATCCAAAACAAGTTCTTCCGTTATGGTTCATATGAGTTCGCTGAAATGGGTGCTGCAAGCAACCGGAGGATATGATTACTATACTATAGATGAAATGAAGACTGCTGGATATGATACCTCCGTTTATAGTGGGTTAATTCTTTATAATCCATATCAGACAGTTACCGAGATACCGAAGGCAACAAAGGTAACAGGAATTTCATCTACCGTAAAGGTTACAATTCCTGAAGGCTATTCCGTTGCACAAATCTTTGATTTGTTAGTGAAAAAGGGAATTTGTGCATCCACTGAAAGCCTTTACGATGCAATGGAAAATTATGATTTTACATATTATCCGTTAGTAAGTGCGATAGAAGAAAATGCAAATCGATGTTTCAAATTAGAAGGATATCTGTATCCGGATACCTATGAATTCTACCGACTTAGTAAGGCTCAGGATGTCATTGGCAAATTTCTTCGAAATACAGAAGCAAAGCTTACAACAGCGAAGAGGGAACAAGCACAGACGATGGGTTATAGCATGGATGAAATACTTACCATAGCATCAATAGTAGAAAAGGAAACTGCTGATAAGGATATGATGCCAACGATAGCCTCGGTAATATACAATCGTTTGAATATTAAAATGAAGTTACAGTTTGATTCCTCTATCTATTATGTTGAACGTTATATAAAACCTTATATCAGTGATGACATTAACCGGTATAATTCATACTACAATACTTATAAGTGCTCAGCCTTGCCTGCTGGTCCGATCAGCAACCCAGGTAAATCCGCGATAGAGGCAGCGTTAAATCCTGCAACTACAGATTACCTGTATTTCTATAGTGATGCAGAAGGAGCCTATCATTTTTCAGTTGATTGGGTAAACCCGAACGCTATCAGTACAAATACTGACGATACGGAAAGTAACGATAATACGAATAGCATGGATAGTACCAACGATACCGCCAATAACATCAATTCCAATACGTCTAGCACATCCAACATTTTAGAATAATATTAAAAATAATTTCTGTTAGAAAATATAGGCATATACACATAATAGAAGGAGGGGGGGCTTCCCTCCTTCTATTTTATAATAAGTTACAAATTGAGAATTAACAGTAAATCATATTTTACAATAACGTTATTTCGTTATACATATCATTTCGTCATAATCCAAAAAGGCCAAGTCATCAATTAATAGTGAATTGATCCCGATTGTCTTAACATTTTTAAGTTCATTTGGTTCACTCCATATAGTACAAAATATAAATGATGGAACATATTTTATTATGTCACAAAACAATTTATAATAAGAGTTATATTCAGCAAGATTCTTTACATATGTCTCTTTTTCAGTTCTGGCAATAACTTCACCAATTACACTTGATTCGTTTGGCAATTCTGTCATTTCTATTTCTTCTGATTTTAAATTGTCTTTTAATCCTTATAATTCTGATAAAGGTATGCTGCGGGAATATAAATTATCTTCCTCTTCTTTGGTTAAACAATAGCCCACAGCTTCATCCAATATTTCATCGCTATGGCATCACTATATTTCATTCCTTTTTTATCAATTAATGAGCCAACGAATGAACCACAGTTACAATATCCCTTCTGATATGCCCTATATCCACATAAATCATCATAAAATTTCTCATATTCTTCATGCTTAAGTAGTTCTTCTGCACTTTCATCTTTTATCATAATAAAATTAAATCTACACATATATACCTCTACATTAGATATCAAAATCATAGTAAGTTGTTTAAAACTAAAGTGAATTAGGCAACTTTCGATTAACTCAATGGTTGAGTATATTTTTTCTAGTTTAGTGAAAGAAGGATAACAATTAATGCTGGTATCATTGTTGTATAAATAGCAAATACAGGCCATCCATTTATGATTAACAATACAATACCAAATAATATATAATAAAGTCCTATACAATAAAATATTACCCTACATGATTTAATATATTTCTGTTCATCAATAATTTTATATTTTGTTTGTTTAGAAATTATAAATTTATCGGATAAATATTTACCAATTACTATTGTTATAATACCTAAGAAAATAAACATACTTTTCAATATAACATATATCGTTTCCATAAATTAATCTCCTATAACTTGTTACGCTATTTAGAAATATTGCGAAGTAACATACCTTCGTATAATGCTTTTTATCAACGATTAATAAGATTAAAAATCTTTATTATAGAATATTGCAACATCTATACTTTCAAACTTTATAATATCTTTCCAATCCCTTGATAATAAAATATTGTCAACTGTTTCTGTGCAATATAATTCATCAAGAGAATTATAATTTACTTCTCCACTACCATCATTAATTCCACACCTTTGAAATGAACAATGGCTTTCATACACAATAATCATATATTCTTTGTCATACAAAAACATACTTAATTCGGGTTCCCAACCACTGGTAACCATCTTATATAATTTTTCCTTTATTTCATTAAAAGAATATTTTGCCAATATTACACCTCACAGTCTGAAAATATAATAATCTTCCGTTAGCAGTTTGTAACGGTTGCGAATCAACTTTATAAGATTACTTAGTGGTTATAATATTGTTGGGTCAGCTCCATACCATGTTTGTACATCATTATTATCTGTACATTTATTAATCCAGGCAATACCAAAAGTAAATTCATGGGAATTAGTATCAGGTAGGATGTGGTATCCCATTCCGTTTTTTAAATATAAACTATCATAATCATAATTACTTACCCTTTCCCCTGAAGCCAAATAGATTGTATCACACTCTATACCAATTGATAATTTCGTATTTTCTTGATAAAATGCTTGGCATTCAAGTCCTTCTCCCGATTCATGTCCAGAATGCACTTTACTAAAATCTATGTTGTCAATTACACAGTAAATAAAGTGCTCTAAAATATCGCTTTCATAATGTACAACTATTTTATATCTACCATCAATATTAGGAAATAGAACTGAATTGGTCTCCAATTTTATAGCTTGGTATGTAATCTCCGTATTATTAAAGTAAATGGATATTGTTCCAAATGGTGTCATAACCTTTTCCATAAATCATACCCCTTAAAATTAATCATTTTCATCAAAATAGTAAATAAATGAATATTAAATAATTTTTGAACTAGATAGGATTATTCTATCCCTTTCAAACCTAGAAAATGTGTTCTTTTCATTTATACAATCCATATAATACATTAATTCATCATTAGTGACATCGCAGTACTTTTCATTCATATGATATATAGCTGAGTAGCTTTCATTTAAAAGTTCATCTTCTATTTCAATAACATCAAGTAAGCTTATTCGATTTAGTAACTGTAAATACATTTCATTTTTATCAATAAAAGAATTTAGATACTTATTTATCAAATCTCTTATGATATTTAACATGCATTCATTATTCATACTCTATATCCTCAATCCTCAATATGTTAATTCCTGATTTCATACGATGGCGAATCATTTCGATTTATTCCATTTTGTAAACTTAACTATGCAATAAATTGACATAACCGCTCTAACAATGAACAGACTTACAACTAAGAAAACAACACATAAATTTATCCGCATATAAAGTCCTAAGCAGAAAGAAAATATCGCAAAAGCAGTAGAACCCAAAAAATCAAAGAGATTCATTAACAACCTCTTTTCTGATAGATAATTTCTTTTAATAAACTGGAGCATTACACACCTTCCCCTCGACATTGATTAGCAATCGCCACCAAATGTTAATTAATGTAACTATAACATAAAAATACAAAATGTAAAATATATCAAATAAAAAGTATCTTAACTAATCATGTATCAAGTATTCATTCCCCTATTGTACTAAACATACACAAATAGCGTTGCAATCACCAACCAAAAAAAATTTGGAGGAAGTGTTATCCTTACCTAGCGAGTTTTGCTGCGTAAGTATGCACCCGGGAGCAGCGACCTGTTTATAAAATAGGTCGTGCTGGTGCGACTGTAGCAGTAAAATCTTAAAAGGTGAGGGTAATGCTTCCTCCAAATCATAGTAATCTATAAATTGCAACGCCCCTTAGTTAAATACATTGTACTTAGTTAATTGAATTGTCCTTTGTTAACCCATCATTTCTTAGTCGTCCATTTCGTACAATCCCAAACTTTCGTCACAACATCCTCATAGAATTCCGGTTCATGGTAGATTAATAGAACACTTCCCTTATAAGCCTTTATGGCTCTCTTAAGCTCCTCCTTAGCATCCACATCCAAATGGTTGGTGGGCTCATCGAGAAGAAGAATATTGGATTCTCTGTTAATCAGTTTACAAAGACGTACCTTAGCCTGCTCACCGCCGCTTAATACACGAACCTGACTTTCGATGTGCTTGGTGGTAAGGCCGCATTTAGCCAAGGCGGAGCGTACTTCATATTGTGTAAATCCGGGAAACTCTTTCCAGATCTCCTCGATGCAGGTGGTAGTATTTCCTGGTGCCA
>JAQUYQ010000168.1 GCA_028691795.1 Herbinix sp. | reverse complement strand
AAGATCCACTTTTCCTCCCATTTTAAATCCCAGAC
Organism: Herbinix sp.; assembly: GCA_028691795.1. Classification (GTDB taxonomy): domain Bacteria; phylum Bacillota; class Clostridia; order Lachnospirales; family Lachnospiraceae; genus Mobilitalea. The sequence goes on along the minus strand of JAQUYQ010000168.1, from coordinate 5,245 downwards.
GAAGATAGTTAAGAATGAGGTTTTCCTTATCAGAGGATGAGGATAGATAAACATGATAGATTATAGCCACAGCATCTGCTGATATTTTTTCTCCAATCGCTTCGTAAACACGGTTAGCAAGAGCAGGCTCGGTCAATACAACCGTACTGCTCAGCATCAGCGTGGGTTGGTGGATGAGCGTCAATATTGAACAGCCCACCGAACATAGTTTGCGACTTCTAGTAAGATTTTTAATAATGAAATACAGCGTCCATCAGCAGACCATGCATGACATATGCCAAACGATTTGGTATTTCCGGTTCCGCCCTGGTTCTTCCTGGAAACGCCGCTAGAAGAACATGAAACGTCGTATTTCGCAGCACCAGCCAGAATATCAAGCTTGGTCAGGATATCCATTAAAAGTCACCTCGATACGTTTAATAATGCCTTGGCAATGATATCAGTATACTACAAAAACGCATAAAAGCAAACAAATGTTCCGGGGTTTCTTTGGATAGAAAAGATAGATGGTAGCAGTGAGGATCTTACAGAGTGGCAAAAGAACGAGATTTCTCTGTATGTATATAGCAAATTGAATGAAAGAACCGTGAATTTTATATGTGTATGAGTCATTTATATTATATCTGTATATTCAAGAGCATCTGCTGAAGGTAGGTGCTTTTTAAAATGCTTGCATTAGTTAAAAATGGTATATCATACCACAGCCGAGCTCCAATGTAAGCTCCCGAAAGTGGCATCATTTGCAAATGTAAGATTAGGAGTAAATGTCGTAAAAGCGGTAAATATTGCGGAATTTAACTGAAGGATTTGTCATATGTGGAAACGAATAATAGAAGCTGTGGAAAAATTAATCAGAACCGGTCTGCCATTTGTTGATATGGGAAGGGAGTCGAGATTGGCTAAACCTTTAAAGACTCACTCATCTTCTAAGAATCAGCATTATAGTGTGCGAAACTTAAGATACTATTATACATAAGGTTAAAAAGAGCATTTCTAATATTTTGAAAGGAGTTCTTTATTATGGAAGGTAATGATTTATGTTATATTAAAGATATTTTTAAAACTTTTTTATCTATAGAGTTCACTGAAGAAAGACTTAAATATCTTTGGGAAAAATTGGTAGAGTTAAGAATTAATAAAGATATTTATTATCACTTTGATTCATTAGAATCATATATATTATGTTTAACATGTTTACTTCAAGGTGATTATGATAATTGTAGAACTATTCTTGCTACTCTAAAAAATGAGATTGAATTTGAACCATATGTTTATATAGCGCTAGGTTACAGTTTCTTTGGTGAAGGTAAAAAATCAATAGAATCACATGCATATGAACTAATGAATAAATCATCAAATTATTTAATTCTTGCAATTAGCAAGTACAACATGCCCGAAGAAATAATTGCGTTTGCATATATGTTATTAGGGCGTGTCTATTATGAATGGGCCGAAGTATTTAGCGAGAAATATTTAAGTAATAATGAAGAACTTGTTAATAGTTTATTATCGGAATCTAAAAACATAATAAGTGAAGAAGATAAGGATAAATATGTTCAAAAAATTTCTGAGGAATATATTTCATCATCATTTTATGAAATAGTAGGTAATGAATATTATAAATCTGATTTCTATGAAAAAGCTTTTGTAAGTTTTATTAAAGCAGAAAGATTTGTATGTAATGGTGATTTTGGTAATGCTGCAATTCCTGCAATTTCTAATAGAATTGGCGATGCTCTGCAGAAATTAATAAAGCCTGCATCAGAAATATTGAAAATTAATAAACTGGAAATTTATAATCCGTACGTAATAAATGATTTATTAAACAAGGGATTTTCAAATAATCTTGAATTAGCAAGAGATTATTATGAAGCTGCACACCGTATTGATGATAATTATATATATTCTCATAATGGATTGGGTAGATATTATAAAAAAATGGGCAATTATGAAAAAGCAAAAAAATGTTTTGAGAAGGCTTTAGAGGGCACTGATTTTACATATCCACATACATATCTAGGCGACTGTTATTTAGCTTTAGGAGAATATGAAAACGCTATAGAGAGTTACAATAATGCATTACGTAATGAGAAATTTGATCCATCGAAGCTGGATTTAGTGAGTATTGATCAATCAGCTATTTTTAAATATCGTGTATTAACATATACATTATATGGACTTGGCAAGGTTTATTATGAAAAAGGTAAAAGTGAAGATCCAAAATCCTATTATAAGCAAGCTCTTTTTTTCTTGGAATTAGCATATAAGTTTCGTCCCAATTTTGCATATGTTAATATGCACCTTGGTAGATTGTTGCTAAGAAAGCAATTATATGATGAGTCAATAAAGGATTCCAATTACATACCATATGAATCGAATTCGGTCTTATCGGATGCAAGGAAATATTTTATTAGAGCAGCGATTGGATTCCAAGCTCGAGGATATGATGACAGGGCTAATGAAATGTTAAATAATATTACCAAGCTTAATGATATAGAAACATTTTTTTCGACCCCCAATATTCAAAATGCTATAAATCCAGAATATGTGGCCAGATTATTTTTGTATCATAATATCATAAAAAGCACGCTTGGGCATATTGATGCAGAACAATTTACTAATAAGAAAGCTTTCTCTAGATTCTTAGGTACAAGCTATATTGATAGCGATTCTAATTTTTGTTATGACGAAATTACTGTAGAAGTATTGCGACGTTGGAATTCTTTTACACCACTTGTAACCGGGGGTACAGGCGGTGGTTATTTTATCAAAATTAACAATTATGGATTAGTGGTTGATCCTGGTTTCGGATTTATTCAAAATTTTAGACTTGCTGGTCATAAATTCAGTGAAATAAATGCAATATTTATTTCACATGCTCATGATGATCATACAGCAGATTTAGAATCAATAATTAATTTACTAAATAGATATAATAAAGAACTTAAGAATGAGTATATTGTGGGAAGATTGGCTAGAGATCAAAAACACACAAAACCATTTATAAAAGATATCATCAATATTGGCGATAAAGAATCAACTTTATTAAAATCAGATGCCGAAATCCAAAAAGTAAAAAAGGCCTACGATAATTACGATCACGACTTATATATGAAAATAAACAAAGAGTTCAGTATCAATAAGAAGGAAATTCAAATAATATTTCCTAAAGAGGTAGAAGATAAATTTGAAGGCATATTTAGAATTAATAATGTAGATAATCCAACAAACGAATATCTTAAAATTAGACGCTCATTAATAGGCCAAGAAGACAAAGATTGCTATCTCGAAAATTGCTCAACAAATCCTAACAATCTGTCACTAATTGATGTATATCATAAGACTTTTAACAACAACTATAATCAAGGGTATGGATTTGTTCTTTCAAGGGATAAAATAGCTTTAGTTTACACATCAGATACTGGTTTTAATTATGAAATAATGAAAAAATATAAAGAGTTAAAACAAAAGTTAGAAGATCAAGAAATAATATTGATTGCCCATTTAGGGGGATTTGAACAGAAGGAGAATACGATAAATACCCAAATTGCTCAGAATATCAATAAGAATACAAGCGAACAAAAATTCTATACCAATATATTCAACAAATCATTTTATGAAAGTCACCTAGGAAGACTTGGTTTAGTTGAAGCATGTATACAATTAAAACCAGCACTATGTATTATTTCTGAATTTGGTGAAGAATTTAAAGGATTGCGGAAAGATATTGCTGATGTTTTTAATAAAACATTTGAAGACACAGAGTATATAAATACTGTCTTTCTACCAGGAGATTTTGGATTAAACATAAAATTTGGTATAAATATGACACCGGGTTTTTGCGCCATAGATCCAACTTGTCAAATGAGAAGTTGCGACAAAATAGATTCGAAAATTAGGATATGTGCTATCACTGGAGTAAATAAATATTCACTTGAAATAGAGGAAAATTGGATTGATTATAAAAATGTGAGGTATTGTGAAATCCAAGATTCGATATTTTATTATGAGAAAGATTTGAATTACATCGATGTTATTCATGCAATTTCGGCTCAGTATAACCGTATACCTGCTAATATTCAGAGATGTAAATAAAACAAAGATGCCGACCATTGCTAGCATCTTTGCAGTAGAGCAAAAGCCCAGGTTTTTAATTCTTCAATCAATCTGTCGTTGTTGGGCAACCTTGATACAAAAGGTATATACTGCTGGTTTAGATGTTTAAGGTTGATCGGCGTTATCAGGGCACTGCCCGCCACATAAAGTGGTTTATTCTTGCTTAGCTCAGGCATCACCTTTGATCGATTCTGTATTGAAAACGGCTATGGAATTGATCTTCCAGATTAGTTCGAAATGATGTGATTAGCAGCACTAAAGTCCATCGGGCGGGAAACTTGGGGACAGGCCTTACATTGACAGAGTTTATTAATTCAAAAAGGATAGACGATTACATAATTGAGTCATTAAGGGATATTTTAGAAGCAATACTTATATAAAACAGCGGGGTATTAATGATGAGTTATTATTAGAATACTGGGAAAATGCCAAAGACATAATTACTGAATTCAATCAATACGGCGGTGGACCGGAAGAGCAGGAAGATGACGTTTATGGATGGCTGGAATGCTTAAGACAATTGATCGAAACCGGAAATGTCTCCAGCGATGCCAAAATATCATTCCTAGATGATGCATTTGTTGAATATCATAAGCATAATTCAGGATTTGAAGATGGCCTTATGAACCTATTTTTTGAAATATGTGAAACGGAAGCAGAGTGGAAGCACTATAAGTGCATAAAAAAGGGGGTTGTATATTTCCAGTAATCCATTTATTTTAGTCCTCCAATAATATGCAGCCCGCATTCCAATCAGTGACAATTTAATACGACCATTTGGGTGAGCAACGAACGCAGCTCGACGGGGATAGTAACAATTTTGGTGCGGCGGTTGTCAATTTGGCTGCGTCCTACAAAGACCAGACCCCGACTCCATAAATTACCAAGGGATGAATACGGACCTTCCCCTCCATTCCAGTAGAAGCCATCTCCCTCCATAGATCCAAATTTACGGGTAATAGGCCCAATACGGCTCCAACCTCCCCGTTCTAACAAATATTCCAATAACTTGATCTCGTCATCGTCCAGGGTGGTAATTATTCCTGTAAATAGTATTATATTCTTGACAACAGGTGTTATAATCTGTATATAGATCGATTATTTTCCTTCTAAATTGCTGATACTACAC
>JAQUYQ010000167.1 GCA_028691795.1 Herbinix sp. | reverse complement strand
GAATCCATTCAAAGACAATACCATATCAAACAAAAAGTATAATTTAAATGTCAATGTGCATAATCTATGTGAAGCCGCCTGAAATGGCGGTTTCTTTCATGGTGGGTACTCATGAATGAGTATTTACCGTATACTTTCCTCTTCCTTGGCTTTTAATAGTCAAGTACAGAAATCCCTAATCAAACACAATACTGAAGTATATTATTCATTCCATGCTATATAGATTTTCTGTTATGCAAAAATATTTCTAGTGGGTTTTTAATCATTCAAACTAATAAATTTACTAATAAATAATCATATTTTCCTTATTTCATTCGGCAAAATAATCTTAATGAGTTTCAATGGCTAATATTCCCATTTTGAGTTCACTTTCTATATTCTTACTTTTTTAAAAAGCATACACTTTCCTTTTATGCTATCATAAAATGTCAAAATATCAACCATAATAAAATAAAGTCTTCATATACATCTTGTTATCAACTATAACTAGCACCCAAAATTAATACTTTATTACCATAATGCATTTCCACTACTCCAAAGATTTTCCAGATATTCTTTATCCCGCATTGTATCCATTGGTGACCAAAAACCATTATGGCAATAAGCACACAGCTGGCTATCTGCAACTAATCTTTCAAATGGGCCTGACTCTAGCATTTCAGTTCCATCTCCTAAATAATCGAATATTTTGCGGTTTAAAACCATAAAACCTGCATTTACGCATGCCTGATCATTTCGCGCTTTTTCTTTAAAACTTTTTACTATGCCACATTTGTCAATCTTGACAATTCCAAATCGTCCCGATGGTTGTGTTGTTGTAATTGTTGCAACCTTACCATTATCACGATGAAAATCTAATAATTTTATAATGTCAATATCTGATACTCCGTCACCATATGTGAGCATAAATTCCTCATCCCTGCCAATATATTCTTTGATTTTAAGAATACGACCTGCCGTTAATGTTTTAAGTCCTGTATCTGCAAGTGTAATTTCCCACGGTTCCACATTATTGAAATGTATTTCACTTTTATGTTCAATTGTATGAAATGTATTATCTCGCTGGTATAAAAAGTAATGTGTAAAATATTCTTTAATCATATGACCTTTATAACCGCAGCAAATAATATATTCCCAAAAGCCATATTTAGAATATATATTCATAATATGCCATAATATTGGTTTACCACCTATTTCTATCATTGGTTTAGGACGCAAATGCGACTCTTCGCTAATACGAGTTCCCATTCCACCTGCCAGAATTACTACTTTCATAAATTAATACTCCTGCCAAACCTTCCACGGTGCTAAGCCTTCATTCCAAAGTTGTATAACCTCTTCTTTATCACGCTTAGTTTCAACTGGTCTCCAAAACTCATCATGTTTATATGTCATAACTTGTAGATCTTTTACTAGATTTTGTATGGGCTGTCTTTCAATAGAATCATTCTCCTCTAAATAATTAAAAATTCCATTAGTGAAAATATAAGTACCGGTATTCGCCCATGCGCTTGTTTCATTCTGCTGTAGATAGTCCTTACAAAGCCTTCCTTCCTTATCTATGTTTAAAGTTTGGTTTCGTCCTGTTGGTCTTGCAATAGCCATTGTTGCTATCAGTCCATTTTTTCTATGAATCTCCGTCATTATATTAATATCTATATTAGACAAACAATCGCCATATGTAAGAATAAAACTTTCATCTCCTATATATGGTTTGACCTTTCTAATTCTTTCATTAGTTGAAGACTTTAATCCAGTATCCGCAACTGTAACATGCCAATCCTCGGTGATATTTTTGTGAATCTTTATGGTGTTGTTCTTGAGGTTGACTGTAATATCCGAATGATAAATATAATAATCATTAAAATAATTTTTTATCATATCACTTTTATAACCTGAACAGACAATGAAATCATTAACTCCATAATGGGAAAGATTCTTCATGATATGCCATATGATCGGTTTCTCACCTATTTCTACCATAGGCTTCGGTATTCCCTCATTTTCTTCTGTTATTGTACTTGGCAATCCACCTGCTAAAATGACTGCTTTCATCTATGCCCCCATATATTCTTTAATCTGTCTTTCCATACACTCACATATATTATTGTTATTTTGATATGCCAATTCCCACTCTATAATTTTTTCCATCGCTTTTTCAAGATTCCATATAGGATGCCATCCCAATCTTGTTTTGGCCTTTGAGCAATCTAATTTTAAATAACTTGCTTCATGTGGTCCACCATCGTCTTCACTATACCACCCAAGTGTTTCACCCGTTGCAAAATTCCACTTTTGGCAAAATAATGTAACAAGATTGCCCGTTGTCACACACTCCGCTTCGTCAGGCCCAATATTATAGCTTCCTGACAGTTCTGAGTTTCCATACTGTTTTTGTATTAATACTAAATAAGCCATTAGCGGTTCTAAAACATGTTGGTAGGGTCTTATTGAAAATGGTTTCCTCACAATAATATCATTTTTCTTAATTGCTGCTCTTATACAATCAGGTATTATTCGATCTCTTGCAAAATCACCACCACCAATAACGTTACCAGCTCTTGCAGTTGATATCCCAATTAAACGATTAGAGAAAAAAGAATGCCTATAACTATCCGTTACCAATTCAGAACATGATTTTGAATTAGAGTAGGGATCGTGCCCATTTAACTCTTCATTTTCACGATATCCCCATTCCCATTCCTTATTATGATATACTTTATCGGTTGTGATATTCAAAAAAGATTTAACAGACGTTGTTCTATTAAGGCACTCCAAAACATTGACCGTACCCATTACATTAACATCATATGTATATACTGGATTAATATAGGATTCTCTCACTAACGATTGAGCAGCCATATGTATTACTATATCGGGGTTTGTTTCACAAAAAACACTATACAAAGCCTTTAAATCGCGTATATCTCCATAAACTGTTTTCATACATTTTTGTAGTTCAATAATACCATACAATGCTGGTGATGTTGGAGGTTCTAAGGCAAACCCTATAACTTCAGCTCCTGCATTAATTAATATTTTACATAACCAACTCCCTTTGAATCCAGTACTACCAGTAACTAAGATCTTTTTACCTTTATAGAAAGACAAATCTGTCATCTTTAATCACCTCATTTCTCCTACACTTAAAAGCCGAAAATTATATATTATATAAAACATATATTTTACAATTTGCACCACTTTTTTCTAAAATTTTCGTTATGGCTTTTTGCCCTGAATAAGTTGCGATGAGAATTCCCTCAACACTACCATTTATAACATCATCTTCTTTATAAGCTGATATTGGTAAACCACACATTTTAAATACTCTTTGCTTTTTTACATCGGAATCATAGATTTTTACGATATTTTTATTCTTGAGATTTGTATTGGCAAGAAGAATAGATGCATGATTTCCCGCACCCCATATTGCCAATCTTTCATCTGAAGGTATAATATCAATTATTCTATTCACTGGACCAAATGCTGCTTTGTTAAGTTTGATATAAGCTTTAAGTAAATCCTTTGTTTGAATCATTGGATATTGATAAACCGATATACTATCCTTTTTCTCCCAGATTGTTGAAATAGCAGGCAATCCAGCAGGAAGTGTCTGTTTGGGTTCGAAGACCATGTTACAATCAACAATTGAATATCCTGCTTTATTCATTAGACTAGTAAGTCCCTGTAATGAAAAATAATTAACATGTTCATCACAGAACAAGTCAAACGGTGCCTTAATATTCTTATAATCTATCGTTGGAACTTCAATAAATACATATTTATTATTTATTCTGCTACACTGTCTTATAAAAGCATAGGGATCAACAATGTGTTCTAGGGTATGCGAAAGAAAAACCATATCATACTTCTCATTTTGTGGCATATTTATATATTCTTCAAACACTCCATTAAACATTTCCACAGAATAATATTTCTTTGCCAGTTTACAATTAACAGCTGATGGTTCAACTCCATACCTTTTTATACCTTTATACAACCCTAAATTAAATCCCGACGCAGCTCCAACTTCAAAAATACTTTCTATGTCGTTGCAATTACGTTCAATTAGTTGTTTCTGTCTATAACTTCTAGCCTGATATTCTTCTGACTCTTGCAATATATGATTTTCATCATCAAACTCATATTTGGAATATTCTTTATATCTGATTGATAACTGTTCTTGTGTCAATGGATTTTCTGTAAAAATAAAACCACATTTATCGCAGATACGAATTCTCTGTATATATACCTTCTCATTAAAACCAATTAAATTCTGAAATGGCAATTTAAATGCCAATCTGGTTTTGCAACCGCATATACAACATTTAGTCAACCTTTTTCTTACCTCTCTTTATATTCTTCACTTGGTATTTTAAATAAAATCAGAGGAAACTCTTTTTATCGTTTTGTCAAAACTCCATTTGTTTACACCACATTATGGTTTTTTTAATACCTGTTTTAAAATCCGTTTCTGGCCGAAAGCCCGTATCAGCAGATAATTCTCTGATATCCCCACACAAATACATTATCTGTATATTTGAATACGGAATGTCTCCAATTCCAAGTCTTCCTCTTCCACCTGCTTCTTCATACATCTTAATAATATATTCTTTTAATGGAATTGCTTTACCGCTGGCGATAGGATATATTTTATTACTAATTCCTTTTTTAGCACAAAGGAAAATAGCTTTGGCAGCATCCTCACTGTAAAGATAATCCCACAGTTGTTCCGCTTTGGAGTAAGAAGTGTCTATTCCCTTAAGCATATTCCTAATTGATGAAGTAATCATAGTATTTTCCGCATCATAAGGTCCATATATGCTCAATATTCTGGTCCAGATATGTTCGATTCCAATTTTCCCGCACACTAATCTACTTAATTGTCCAGCACATAATTTTGCGGCTCCATAGCTTGTATCAGGATTAGCAATCGAATTGCTTGATATTTTTTGAACAGTCCTGCCACATTCTGCCTGTGATCCAGCACCAATAAATCTCCTACACCCAATTTTTTCGGCTAATCTAACTGCATCTAATGTATATTGAATGTTTTTAATCTGCAGATCAGCGTTATCTCTATTTGATCCACTTGTACCTTCCCACGCTAAATGAAAGAACCAATCAACCTTACCGGTTTTTTCTTTAGTTATCATATCTAAATTAGAAATATCGGCCTCAATAATCATTAATTGATGAAATTGTGAAAGTCTATGATTTCTATCAGAACCAGGTCTAACTACAGCAATTACCTCTATTTCATTTTCAATCAACACTTTTATTAA
>JAQUYQ010000166.1 GCA_028691795.1 Herbinix sp. | reverse complement strand
GAAATATATAACTATTATACCATAACTATCCATAACGTGGAAGCATAAATTTTAAATTTGACAAAAAAATAAAGCCGTTTTAAGGCTTTGTGATGTATTATTGATAAGTAAAGTGTCAAAGACCCGGGTAATTAAACATAGATACCTTAATTACATAGATGAAATATTTGCTACGGGTGTCAAATCAGAATTATGACATCTATATCTATATTTGGTGTATAATAAGCTAAAAGTATAAATTGTTATTAGATTATGGAGAATATATGAAATTACTAATAATAAACGGAATACAAATTGAGCTTGAGAAGAAAAGAATAAAAAATATGTATATGAGAATTCAACCACCCGAAGGACGAGTTCGTATTTCTGCGCCATATGGGATGAAGGAAGAAAATATTAGAAGCTTCGTATTATCTAAGCTGGATTGGATAGAAGAACAGCAGGGAAAGGTACAGCAGAGTGCGATTCATCAGGAGTTAGAATATGTTTCTGGTGAAGAGATATATGTTTGGGGTAGAAAGCTATCCCTGCAGGTTAACGAGCAGGAGTTATATACTTCAATGGATATTAGCCAATATCATATTGTTTTATATGTGAAAAGCGGTAGTACGACCAAACAGCGTGAAAAGGTAGTATCTACTTGGTACAAGAAAGCTTTGCAGCAAGAGATACCTTCCTTGATATCAAAATGGGAGATGATTATTGGAGTTAAATCAAGTGGATTTTGTATCAGAGATATGAAAACGCGCTGGGGAACCTGCAATATCAGAACCAAAAAAATCTGCCTAAATCTACAACTGGCTAAAAAACCGCCAAAGTGTCTGGAGTATGTAATTGTTCATGAGTTGGTGCATTTATTGGAGAAAAGTCACAATCATATTTTTAAAGGTTATATGGACAAGTATTTGCCGCAGTGGCGTGCGATAAAGAAAGAATTGAACGGAATAATCTCCTGAAATTATAGGGAATATTGATTAATACCATTTTCTGAGAGATCAAAACCATGCTTTCTGTAATACCTGAACAGCTTCTATAATTCTCTTTTCCGTCATAGCCGCAAATCCCAGCAGAAGTGTAGGTGGTACCGTAGAATAGGAATTGTCAAAATAGTATTTGGAAATTCCATAAGTTTTAACTCCGAGCTTTAAGGCTGAGCTTATTAGCAATTCCTCCGACATGCCGTTTGGTACACGTAACAATAGATGAAGTCCTGCATCAGCACCTAGAACTTCGATATCACAATTCAAATCCATGATTGATTTTACCAATAAATCCCGCTTTTTCTTATAAATTGTTCTCATCTTATTTAAATGTCTTTCAAAGCTTCCATTTTCGATAAAACGGTATAAGACCTTCTGCTCAATTATTGGAACCGGGCAAAGAATATAGGATAGCTTATCGTTAAATTTTCTCATTAAATGCGTAGGCAATACCATATAACTAACTCGAAGTGTGGGAGAAATGGATTTTGAAAGAGAACCCATATAAATAACCTTCTCGTTCGTATCTAATCCCTGCAGTGCAGGAATAGGCTTTCCGCTATATTTAAACTCACTGTCATAATCATCCTCAATCAGATATCTACAACTTGCTTCATTTGCCCAATTCAGTAGTTGAATTCTTCGGTTAATCGGCATTATCCCCCCGGAGGGAAATTGATGGGCGGGTGCGATACAAAGAATATTAGCATTACTTTTTATTATTTCTGTAGGAAGCATACCGTTATGATCAATACGAATTGCTGTAAAGCTGGCGCGATTTCCTGTAAATAACTGATTAAGTTTCTCATAACCCGGATTTTCAATACCGTAAATGCTTTCTTTATCAAATAGCTGTATCAGCGTCTGGAATAAAATTTCAGTACCGGAGCTTATGATGATTTGACTGCTGGTACAGTTAACACCACGGGACTGATGAAGATATTCTGAGATAACAGCTCTAAGTCCGATATAACCAAGAGAATCTCCAGGCGTAAGTAGTTCAGTATCATATTCGTTAATTACTTCTTTCATCAGCTTGCGCCAGTTATCAAATGGAAAGGACACCATATCAACACCATGATAAGAAAAATCATAAAGTACTTTAGTGGAATCTGATTGACTACTTGACAGATTATGAGGATTCACCTGTATATGCTGTATATAATCAATTTTACAAACAAAGAATCCCTTTTTTTCTATTGATATAATATAACCTTCTTCTATTAATTGGTCATAGGCGGACTGAATTGTATTTTGGCTAATACCGAGGTAGGCACTGAGCTTACGTTTTGATGGAAGCTTTGTTTCATAAGGAATTCTTCCGGTTTGAATTTCTGTTTTAATATGAGAATAAAGCTGATGATAGATTGGTTCTTTACTTTCTGTATTTATTTGTAGGGTCAACATTTCCATCGAGAATCCATCTTTCTTTGAAATAAATTTTATAATAGTAAACTTGAAATTATTAATCAAACTGATACCATCAAGTTTGACGTTTCTGGTGCTTAAAATGATACCAGATAGGTATTATAATAAGGCCAGTTTTATAAAACGTCAAGTATTAATCAAATAATTAAACAATAGCGGTTAAATAAAAGGAGAGAATAAGATGAGTCAGAGATATGAATTAAACAAAAATCTTGCACAAATGCTCAAGGGCGGAGTAATCATGGATGTTACAACACCAGAGCAGGCGAAAATAGCAGAGGCAGCTGGAGCATGTGCTGTTATGGCTTTGGAGAGAATTCCGGCAGATATTCGAGCAGCCGGCGGAGTATCAAGAATGAGTGATCCCAAAATGATTAAAGGTATTCAGCAGGCGGTATCCATCCCAGTAATGGCAAAAGTTCGTATTGGACATTTTGCAGAGGCTCAGATACTAGAGGCAATAGAAATCGATTATATTGATGAAAGCGAAGTGCTTTCTCCGGCAGATGATACTTATCATATTGATAAGACAAAGTTTGGTGTACCGTTTGTATGTGGAGCTAAGGATCTGGGTGAGGCGCTAAGAAGAATTAAGGAAGGGGCATCTATGATCCGTACCAAAGGCGAACCAGGTACCGGAGATGTTGTTCAGGCAGTACGCCACCTTAGATTAATCATGAAACAGATACGTCAGCTTCAAAATATGAGAGAAGATGAATTGTTTCAAGCAGCAAAAGATCTGCAGGTACCCTACGATTTAGTTAGCTATGTTCATGCTAATGGTAAGCTTCCGGTAGTTAATTTTGCAGCAGGCGGTGTTGCAACTCCCGCAGATGCAGCTTTACTGATGCAGTTAGGAGCAGAAGGTGTATTTGTTGGCTCAGGTATTTTTAAATCCGGTGATCCTGCAAAACGTGCTCAGGCAATTGTAAAGGCTGTAACGAATTATAACGACCCCAAGATATTAGCAGAATTGTCAGAAGATTTAGGCGATGCTATGGTTGGAATTAACGAACAGGAAATTAATCTGTTGATGGCACAGCGAGGAATTTAATTCAATTGTATAGATTTAATTAAGATGAGAACTTAAAGGAATCAGGTGGTATTATGAAACGGATAGGAATATTAGCATTGCAGGGTGCTTTTGCAGAGCATAAAAGAACAATCTGTGAGCTTGGTGCAAAAGTCATTGAGATTAGGAAAAAGGATGATTTAACGGAAAATAAATTGGATGGAATCATTCTTCCTGGAGGAGAAAGTACGGTTATCGGAAAGCTATTAAATGAGCTGGACATATTCAATACCTTACATCAGATGATTAGGGATGGACTACCTGTTATGGGAACTTGTGCCGGACTTATACTGCTTGCCAAAAATATTACAAATGATGAACACCGTTATTTAGAAGCCATGGACATAACCGTAAAAAGAAATGCTTATGGCAGGCAGTTAGGGAGCTTTCATATCATAAGTAAGTTTAAAGGGATTGGTGATATTCCTATGACATTTATTAGAGCACCCTATATTGAATGCGTTTCTGAGATGGAAGGCGTAGAAGTATTAGCAAAAGTGAATGGAAACATTGTAGCAGCCAAACAAAAAAACATGCTTGTAACGGCATTTCATCCGGAATTAACAAGGGATTTGAGGGTGCATCGATATTTCCTGGAGTCTTGTATATAGCAGTATTTAATAAGAAGAATTGGAAAATCATTCACCTGTCAAAAAATAAAATTTGCATAAATTTTGGCAATAAACTTGTCGAAAATGGATAGTTCGCAATGCAGTAAGAGCTGATTTATTTGTTGTAGCACTATTATATTTAGTAAAAATGTATAGTCCAATTTGGTTTTTTAATAAAAAAGATTGCTTCTTTTGTGATTTTGTGCTAAAATACATCCTTGGGTCGAGGGTTTCAAATATACTTCAAATGTATTTGAAAAAATTTTATGAAAGAGGATGAATATCACGGAAAACTTAGCACTAAAACGGAGGGTTGAGGTATCGCTGACAGGTATTAATATTGCTACTTATACTGCTGCTGCAATTTTTTTACCTTACATACTATCAACGATAATACTTATTTTTTTATCAATTTATATCATCGCAAACAAAAGAACAAGACAAATGATTTTTATAAGGAGAGACGCTAACATAATGAAGATTTTCTTTGCTTATGCTCTCATCTTACCGGTCATTTACAGGAATTGGATTTGCAGCAGGGGTTGGTGTGATACTTGCAATTATTTTAGGCTTGTATTTACGCAGCATAATGACAAAAGTATTATTTGAAAGGATTTTAACGTTAATTTGTGAGTTGAGCTTGACTAGTTTGGGTTATGCAGTAATTGAAAAAATAACCACAATACTAGATGGTGGCGGAAACTATCACAGGATTTCAGCAGTTTTTTTCCATCCGAATTATTTTGGAACAATTGTTGGAACAGTAATTATCATCTGTGCTTACAAGGTACTTACAAAACAAAGTCGTACATGGTTTTATTATACGGTTGCAGGGCTTAATGTTATTAGTATGTACTTATGCAAAAGTATGTTTGTATGGGTGGAAGTATTTATAGGTGTTGCAGTTTTACTTGTAATATTAAAAAGACATCGTTTACTGGCACTTTGGTTATTTGCAGCAGCGATGGGAGGCTTTCTGGTTCTTTTTCTGGAAGTAAATATTATTCCTCGTCTTTATGATGTTGAAGTAACTGTAAGACTTAGAAAACAGATTTGGGAACTCGCTATCGACCAGATTAAAAGTGCTCCGCTATTTG
The DNA here is from genome assembly GCA_028691795.1 of Herbinix sp. Lineage (GTDB taxonomy): Bacteria > Bacillota > Clostridia > Lachnospirales > Lachnospiraceae > Mobilitalea. Next base: position 104 of record JAQUYQ010000166.1, on the reverse strand, counting down.
GGCATGGATTTTATTCTGTTATTTATTTATTTAATCGCTCCTACCACAACCAGATTATACCTCATTCTCATAACATTTATTTAGATATGTTGCTTAATTTTGGG
>JAQUYQ010000025.1 GCA_028691795.1 Herbinix sp. | reverse complement strand
TGTAATTTACAGGCTTCTGCTTTTTTGTTGGATTCAACATAGGCACAGGCTAAAGGTTAAGAGCCGGTTCTTCCTGCAGAAACTGTAAATGGAATAGGTATCCTTATTCTGTTGAAAATATTTTCTTCCGGATGTTCAGCAATGACTGGTGTTGAAGCGGTAAGTAATTCCATACCAAGATTTGCAGCCTTAATAATTTCATCGCTAATGAATTGTACAATGGAAAATTCAAGTAATTATATAAAAAACTTATTGACATATAATATTATACGGTGTATAGTATTATTAAATTAATAATATTGTAGAATATATAACTCGGAAAGGAGTTGTTTGTATGGTATTTAATACCGGTTCAGCGCTTCTAGATGCAATCGTACTTGCTGTTGTTTCAAAGGAACCGGAAGGAACATATGGGTACAAAATTACACAGGATGTGCGACAAGCTATTGAAGTTTCAGAATCCACCTTGTACCCAGTTCTCAGAAGGCTCCAAAAGGAAGATTGCTTAGAAGTGTATGACTTGGAATTCGGGGGAAGAAATCGTAGGTATTATAAGATTACCGATAAAGGTATGGTGCAGCTTAGGCTATACTATGACGAGTGGGAAAGTTATTTTAAAAAGATAAATATTATTTTTGAAGGAGTGAAATAGATGACAAAGCTAGAATTCATGAAGGAACTCGAAAGCTTATTGTCCGATATCCCTTTGGAGGAAAGAGAAGAAGCACTTCAATATTATAATGGTTATTTCGAAGATGCAGGGGAAAATCACGAGGAAGAAATCATAAAGGAATTAGTATCACCGGTTAGGGTTGCCTCTATTATTAAAACAGATTTGAATTCCAATGCAAACGACCGCGAAAGCAGAGGTTATTTTACGGAAAACGGTTATAAGGAAACGATTTATAATGAATATGAAATTGTAGGTGCAGCTAAAAAGGAATCGGGTAATAATCATGCAGGCAATACAAACGGTTCGAATAATGCATATGGTACAAATCAGACAAATAATGCGTATGGTACAAATGGAGCATACAATGCAAATAATACGTATAACAGAAACAGTGCAGGGCAAGGACAATACTACAATCAAAATACAACTCAGACGTCCGATAAATATGCGCAGCAGAGAACGAGGAATACCAATATAGCTCTTATTGTTCTTGTTTGCATTTTTGGATTTCCGTTTATACTATCTGCTTTAGGGATTGCCTTTGGTATTGTTATGACGATAGTTGGAATTTTATTCGGTTTTGGTGTTGCGGGAATCACTATGATTGGTGTCGGTATTGTCTTATTTATTGCAGGTTTGGCACAGATCAGCGTTCCTTTTATGGGATTATTACTGTGCGGAAGCGGATTAGTTGTATTAGGTTTAGGAATGCTGTTTATGTTAATTTGTGTTATGCTGTGCAAGAATGTTCTGCCTGCTTTGATCAAAGGTATTGTAAATCTTTGCAGAAAACCTTTTCAGAATAGGAGCGTGACAGCATGAAGACATTTTTGAAAATATGGTTAAGCATCAGTTTTATCGCAATTGGTATTGGTATAGGTTTATTGTTTATCGCTGCAGGAACCGGCGCAAGATGGGAAGATGCTTCTGCATTTTCTGATATGAATGAAAGCTATGAGGGTATTGAAAGACTTAATTTTGATATCAGTTATGGCGAAGTAAAAATAGTAAAGGGAAATGAATTTTCTATATCTGCTAAGAATATACTGGAGGATGAATTAGATTCTTATGTTACAGATGGAACGTGGTACATTAAAGAGGATGACAGTAAGTTTATTAATGTATTTGGTTTGAGACTTCCTTCTAGACATATAATTAGTTGGGGAGATCATTTTTTACCTAGAATTACCATAACAATTCCAGAGGATTTTGAAGCTGAGAATTATATATTGAGCATAGCTGCAGGTTCAGTGGAAGCAGAAAAAATAAATGCAGCCGAGGGTGAATTTACTGTTGAAGCTGGTAGTCTCGTGATTGATCAATTGACGGTTACGGATAAATCTAAATATAAAGTTGGAACCGGAGAAATGCAGTTGCTGGATATTGATGTAAAAGATATCACAGTAGATTGTGGAGTAGGTAAAGTAGATATAGACGGAACGATCATCGGAGATAATAATATTACATGCGGAATTGGTGATGTAGATATAGATCTTAATGGTGATGAAGTGGATTATTCCTACCAAATTAGTTGCGGAATTGGTGATGTTGATATTGATGGAGATAGTTATAATAGTATCAGTAATAAAATAATTAATAACAAAAATGCTAATAATAATCTATATTTAGATTGTGGTGTCGGCAGTATTTCAGTAGATTTTAATGAATAATCATACTGTTAATAAGAAGTAATTGCAAAAATTATAAAGTTTAGGTAGTTGTTAAATTTAAATAGAAATAGTGATGCCATTTTAAAATTATTTTAAAAAATAAAAAAGGAGATTATTATATGGAACAGAAGAAATTATATCGTTCAAATAGCAATAAAATGATTTGCGGAGTTTGCCAAGGTGTTGCTGAATATATCAACATCGACCCTACTGTAGTACGATTGTTATGGGTAGCATTTAGTATTTGGGGAGTGGGAGTTATTGCATATATTGCAGCTGCAATTATTATGCCGGTTCAGCAATAATAATAACTTAAAACAGATAATAAAATAATCATAAAGGAAAGAGCTGTTTAAAATAACCAGTTTTACAGGTGTATTTTAACAGCTCTTTTTATTTATAAAACTAAAATTAAAATAAAACTTCGCAGTACAAAGACTAGAGCATATCAATAACATTTATCTGCGAAGTTTTAGTTGTTAAATCTAAACCAGAAACTAAGCGGTATAAACTTTATTGATAATATCAATAATTTGAGCAGCTTCAAAAGGCTTTGTAAGAAATTCAGCTGCGCCATACTTTACTGCATCAACCATTTTTGACTTTTGTCCGGCTGCAGTAACCATAACAACCTTGGCATTCTTATCATATTCCATAATGGATTTTAAAGCTTCCAATCCATCCATTACGGGCATAGTAATGTCCATTGTTGTAATATCTGGGTTTAATTCTTTGTATTTTTCTATACCTTCTTCTCCATTAGCGGCATCACCGATAACAACATGACCGTTTTCTTCTAATATACTTCTCAGAATTTTTCGTGATGTTTTGGAATCATCAACCATAAGAATATTTGCCATTTTTAATTCCCCTCCTAATTTATTTCAACCTGATTGTCTAATACAACAATTAGATCAGACTGAACACCGTTAATAATAACTGGGACAACATGAATTTCCCCCTTTGAAGAAATCTTTTTCCCGGTATAGAAAAGAGGAGGAGTCATATCAATATGTATATCTTCCTGACTAAGCTTAGAAGCTAATAATCCATTGATACAGTTGATAAATTCACATACGGAATCGAAGGCATCCTCATTCATATCTGTAAATTCTTCTTTTGCGAAGGGATTTGCGATTGTTAATAATTCATTTTCCTCACAGGCAAACCCAACGAAGATTTCATGATCGCCTATCATCCTCTGAGAAGCAAGGGCGCCAAATCGATAATCATTAACTTTGTAAGCTTCCTCAATTACGATATTGCTGTTGATAAAACGAACTATATTACGGAGAAATAGGCTGATACACTCACCAGTAAACGGTGCATTGATATCAACAAATACAGGTATGATACGATCAATATCGCCTGACTTTAATGCATCGATATCAGAAGTTGAAAAATGGTTCTCATTTTTATATTCTTCCAGATGATTTTCAATATCCCCAACAGATAAAATATTATTGTCGGTAATAACCTGAACAAATTGAAGGTATGGATTTCCCTGCATATTTAAAAGATGTGTAACCTCTTCTGCAAGTAAATAACCCTTTTCTATTGCGATGTCACCGAAACGGCAATCCATTCTACGTTGGATGTCATTGATTTCCTCAGCCTGTTTGATAGTTAATAACTTCTCTGAAACAGCGATGAGCCCTAATTTAACTCTTGTTTTCTGTTGTTGCGACATAACATCTTCAAATTGTGATTGAGAAATTTTATTCTTTTCCACTAAGTAAGTTCCAAAAAAAAGCCCGAACATGATATTTCTCCTTTCGTAATCTAAGATAATCTCCGTGCATTTCTATTAACGAGAAAATCCGCTCTATCTACCCCATACATTAATAATATCGTGTAAATGGTTCGCCAATTTTTCTTGCTTATGACAAAAGAAAGTTAATGAAGCGTGCTTTCTTTTGTATATAACAGAATTCTCATATTAGAATGTTTATATAGAACTAATATACTACATTTTATTATAAAAATATAGCCTATATTTTCATAATAAAACATTATTTTTCATATTCCTTTATAATAACTTAATTCTGCCTCAGCATTTGAGAAGGTGGAATTTAATATTTAAATAGGAAAGATATAAAAATTCTTCCTATCTACTGAATTTAATGGAATATAACAGGAAAATTTATTGTTATATGATGACATTCCAGTCCATCTATGATAAAGTATTGTTTGAGTTAAGAAAAGAATTGGGAAAGATAGAAAAGTAAAATGTTAGCACATCTATTTACGATGTCACACAATAGGCATCATGGAGGCTAGTGTGAAGAAAAAGCATCTTCACACGCAAATTTGTGCCTGCGACCCAAAGTTTGCAGGCTTTGTTGAAAGGCATGGTTATTATAATGAAAACTATAATTGAATTAATTTCGGATGAATTAAAGGAAGCTTTTGTCGCAAAGGGCTTTGAAGAAAAATATGGTACTGTAACGATTTCTAATCGTCCGGATTTATGCCAGTACCAATGCAATGGTGCCCTGGCAGCCGCAAAACAATATAAAACAGCACCAATTAAAATAGCGCAGGAAATTATTGAGTCCCTGAATACGAGTAAAACATTTAAAGAAATTTCGGCAATTATGCCGGGATTTATAAATATTACACTTAGTGATGAATTCCTCGCAGATTACTTGAACCAAATGAACACTTCCGAGCATTTTGGCTGTGAGAAGGATCCAAATCCGAAAAAAATACTCATCGATTACGGCGGTCCGAATATTGCAAAACCTCTGCATGTCGGTCATATGCGTTCAGCAGTTATTGGAGAAAGCATTAAGAGGCTTCTTCGTTTTTGTGGCAATGAGGTTATCGGTGATGTACATTTGGGTGATTGGGGTACTCAGATGGGTCTTATTATCGCTGAACTTAAAAAACGTAAACCTGATTTGGTATATTTTGATGAGAATTTTCAGGGCGAATACCCGAAAGAAGCTCCCTTTACGATTACAGAATTGGAAGAAATCTATCCGGCAGCTAGTGAATATTCGAAGGCAAATCCGGAATTTAGAGAAGAAGCAAAGTCTATAACCTATCTTTTGCAGAATGGACATAGTGGTTATAGAGCAATTTGGAATCATATGATGGAAGTTTCCGTTACTGACGTAAAAAGAATTTATGATATCTTAAATATTTCCTTTGAACTTTGGAAAAAAGAAAGTGACGTTCAACCTTATATCCCAGAAATGGTACAGTATCTGAAGGATAATAATTATACCCGTATCAGTGAAGGTGCTCTGGTTGTGGATGTGAAGGAAGAAACGGATACAAAGGAGATTCCTCCTTGTATTATATTAAAATCGGATGGCGCCTCCTTATATAATACAACGGATTTGGCAACGATTGTAGAGCGTATGAAATTATTTGATCCGGATAGTATTATCTACGTTACCGATAAACGTCAGGAACTGTATTTTGAAACAGTATTTCGATGCGCCAGAAAGACAAAGTTAATTAAGGAAGATACAAAGCTAACCCATATTGGTTATGGTACGATGAATGGTAAGGACGGAAAGCCCTTTAAAACAAGAGAGGGCGGAGTTATGCGCCTTGAGAATTTGATCGGGAGCGTAAATGATGATGTCTATCGTAAGATCATGGAAAACCGTAACATGGAAGAGGAAGAGGCAAAGGAAATTGCTGCTAAGGTCGGACTTGCTGCCTTAAAATATGGTGATCTTTCAAACCAGGTTTCCAAGGATTACATTTTTGATATTGACCGATTTACTTCCTTTGAGGGAGATACCGGCCCATATATTCTTTATACCATCGTTAGAATAAAATCAATTTTAGCAAAATTCGCGGAGTCGAATAAAGAAATTAAAGAAGGACAGGTAATTTTACCAACAAATTCACCGGCAGAACAGGCTTTGATGTTGGAAATCACGAAATTCAGTGAGATGATTTATAGTGCCTATGAGGAAATAGCTCCTCATCGCATTTGTGCATATATTTATGATTTGGCAAATGCTTTTAACAGCTTTTATCATAATACAAAAATTATATCGGAAGAGGATACAGCGAAGCAATCTTCATGGATAATACTGATTTCTTTAGTGCAGGATATTTTACTTGCTTGTATTGAACTGCTAGGTTTTGAAGCACCGGAACGTATGTAATAATAAAGGTGGATTTAGGGTGAGGACATGGTTGTTAGAAGAACTGCAGAGCTTAAGCTTCTAGAGGAACAGTATGCAGAAGCAGGGAATAATTTAGTTATTCTATATGGAAGAAAAGGAATGGGAAAGACTACATTATTATCAGAATTTCTTGAGGATAAGCTATCCGTCTATTATTATGAAGGTACGGAGTGTGTTGATCAGCTTCAGCTGCTTCGTATGAATCAACAGGTACAGAGAGTCGAAGATCAGAATGATATTCGCAAGAATGAAATTCATAATAACGAAATTTATAATAACGAAATTCATAATAACGAAGTTCATAAGAACGAAGTTCTTAGCTATCCGCTTCTGTTTTCACAATTTATTGGCAGGAAGGAAGATAAAACAATTATTGTTTTGGATGAATTTCATTATATTATGAAAAATAGTCCAAGCTTTATGGAGACCTTTAAACTTCTTGGCGATACAAACAATTCAGTCATGTTCCTATTATGCAGCTCCTCCATCCGTTGGATAGAAAATGAGATGATAAGCTGTCTGGGAACCATGGCCTCCTACATTACGGCTTATTTAAAATTGAAGGAATTTACCTTTGTTGATTTTGTTAATCGCTTTCCAAAATTCTCAGTTGAAACCTGTATCTATATCAATGCCATTCTTGGGGGTATTCCCGAATACCTTGATGAGTGGAAAGAAGACAGGTCGGTTCAGGATAATATCATAGATTTGCTTCTTAATAAGAACAGCAGGCTATTTATGGCACCCCAGCAATTTTTAAAACTGGAGCTTAGAGAACCGGCTGTTTATAATACAATTCTTTCTGTTATGGCAGAAGGAAACCGTAAACTCAATGACCTTCATGCAAAAACCGGTTTTTCACGAGCAAAGATCAGTGTATACTTAAAGTATCTGATCCAACTGGATTTAGTTGAGAAGCTGACACCGCTCAGTGAGGAAGGTAAGGAAAATGTTCAAAAGGGGCTTTACCGAATTAAAGATAATTTCCTTAGCTTTTGGTATCGCTTCGTATTTCCAAATCTCTCAGATTTGATGCTCAGAAGAGTTTATTTGGTATATGAAGAAAGGGTTGTCCCGTATCTGACCGAATACATGGGTGAATACTTTGCAGATGTATGTACCGAATTTTTGAAGCTGATGAATATGCATCAGAGGCTTCCTGAAAAATATCTTTGGTGGGATCGTTGGTATGGTAAAAACGGTACCATCGATATTCTTGCACAGGGTGAGACAGGGAAAATCCTTGTTGGAAAATGCTTGTGGGACGAAAGAAAAGCAGATATCAGTGATTATGAAGCTTTGGTTTTGCTTTCAAGAGAGGCAGAGAAAAACCCGGACTACTGCTATTTGTTTTCCAAGGAAGGTTTTACAGAAAAACTTCGTAGTAAGGCAGACGAAGATAAAAGCATCATATTAGTAGGTTTGGATGACTTATAGGAAGAAGGAATAGAATGTACCGATTAATTTCTAAATTAGTAGTTTATAAGAACCTTGGAGATGATTCTCTGTTGTTTCAATTGGCTGAGCTGATAAAGGAATATGACAGCTGCCATGAAAATAAGAAGGATACCATTTTTATAAAAGATAACATCACCTCCAGAATTTATTCACTAATCAATAAGCTTCTTGAAATAGCAACCGATTATGGGTTTGATAAAAATTTATGGCATAATTATCTTGCATACTTATTGGCAACCACTGAGAATCCGTTCAGCATCACCTGTGAGAAGGTTGGAGCCAAGGAGGGTACGGTTAACCAATTTGCTGAAAATGATTTTAAAATATTTAAGAAATTATTTGATTATGATTTTGAACCTTTGGAAAAGGAACTGGATATTAACTGTTTTTCTGTCATTTCCAATTACAGCAGGGTAGAAAAGAGCAGTAGTAGGTATAATAAAAGTGTTAGTGAAAAAGTTAGGATGCTAAGCGATAAAATAGTTCAAGCGAAGGATGAACATGAAATTTTCACTTGTGTAACGGATTTCTACCGGGATTATGGAGTGGGTGTATTTGGTTTGAACAAGGCATTTCGTATTCGAAAGGAAAATGCACAGCTTGATATTTTACCGATAACGAATACTCAGGAAGTAATGCTTTCCGATCTGGTTGGATATGAAATCCAGAAGAAGAAATTGGTTGATAATACAAAGGCTTTTGTTGAAGGTAAAAAAGCAAATAACGTGTTATTGTTCGGGGACAGTGGTACTGGTAAATCAACTTCCGTGAAAGCGATTTTGAATGAATATTATAATGAAGGTCTTCGGATGATTGAGATATATAAACATCAGTTTGAGGATTTATCTTCTGTTATTGCAAGAATTAAAAATCGTAATTATAAATTCATTATATATATGGATGATTTATCCTTTGAGGAGTTTGAAATTGAATATAAATATCTAAAAGCAGTTATTGAAGGCGGTCTTGAAACAAAGCCGGATAATATACTTATTTATGCAACTTCTAACCGCAGGCATTTAATCAGGGAGACCTGGAATGATCGTTCAGATATGGAGAAAACGGAAGAACTTCATCGTTCGGATACCGTACAGGAGAAGCTTTCCTTAGTAGCTCGTTTCGGTGTTTCCATTAATTTCTCATCCCCAGCATCAAAAGAATTCATGGAAATCGTCAGGGTTCTGGCGAAGCGTCAGGGTAATATCAATCTTACGGATGAGGAATTATATGCGGAGGCGAATAAATGGGAGCTTTCCCATGGAGGAATGTCAGGTCGAACGGCACAGCAATTTATTAATTACTTATCAGGGCAGGCAGAATAATTTTTTTGCCGATATCCTCGGCAGATCGGAGGTAAGGATGGATAAATACAGAATACTGGTGAAGGGTGTTGTTCAATACGAGGATAAGTACCTTGTAGTACGCAAATGGTATGATGACCGAGTATCAGAACCATATCAATGGGAGTTTATTGATGGAGAGATTGATTTTGGTGAAGAACCGGACAAGGCAGTTCTACGAATTATTTTCGAACAAACTGGTCTGTCAACCACAATGGATCATGTTCTTTATACCTGGTCATTTATGACAGGAGATATATTTAATATAGGTATTAGTTATTTGTGCCGTGTATCCTTTGATGGAGTAATCATGTCCGAGGATTTGATGGACAGTAAATGGATTATGAAAGAAGAAATGATAGGCTATATTAGCAGCAAAGTATTAGAGGATATAGAAAAGTCGGACCTGAATTAAGACAATAAGGAGTAAAAACGATGCTTATTTTAATCAAATACGGATATTTAATTGACCCTGCTTCTAACAGAGAAGGTCTTTACGATGTTCTGATTGATAATGATCGGATACGTATGGTGAAATCCTGTATTGATATAGAAGAAATTCGGCAGGAAGCGGAAAAAGAGGGCAGACACTTTATTTATATTGATGCGCATGATAAATATGTAATGCCTGGCTTTATAGACCTGCATGTGCATCTTCGTGAGCCCGGATTTGAATATAAGGAAACAATAGAAACTGGGGCTAAGGCAGCAGCAGCCGGAGGATATACTTCCATTTGTCCGATGCCGAATACAAAGCCGGCGACAGACAGTGCAGACAGGATAAAATTAGTTTTAGACAAAGCCAGGGAGGATGCATTAATTCATATCCTTCCGGTTGGAGCAATTACGGTTGGACAGGCAGGAGATGAGTTGGTTAATATTCAGCAACTGAAAGATGCCGGAGCGGTTGCTCTCAGTGAGGATGGAAAGTCGGTTATGGATACAGCGTTATATGCCGAAGCAATGAGACAGGCAGCAGAGTATAATATTCCGGTTTTTGCTCATTGTGAAGATAAAAGTCTGGTAGGAAAAGGTGTAATCAATGCAGGAATTAAGGCAGATGAATTTAACCTTCCCGGTATCAGTAATGCAGTAGAGGATATTATTACGGCTCGTGACATACTACTTGCAAAAGAAACCGGTGCACAGCTTCACCTGTGTCATTGTTCAACCAAAGACAGTGTCAGAATGATTGCACTGGCGAAAAAGGGAGGCTTAAGAGTTACAGGAGAAGTATGTCCGCATCATTTTACATTGACGGAGGAAGATATCCTGACCGATGATGGAAATTATAAGATGAACCCCCCGCTAAGATCTGCTGAAGATGTGAAAGCTTTAAAAGAAGCTTTGAGAGATGGAGTAGTTGATGTCATTTCAACAGATCATGCACCCCATGGTGAAGAGGAGAAGTCAAAGTCTTTTGCAGAAGCTCCTTTTGGAATTGTAGGATCGGAAACAGCGTTTGCACTGACATTAACGGAACTTGTAAAAACCAAAATTCTAACGCCAAGACAACTAGTAGAGAAGATGAGTGCAAATCCGGCTAAGATTTTAAATAGTGACCGTGGCTGTATAGGAGAAGGCAGGATTGCTGATTTGGTTATTGCAGATCCGAATGCAGAATATATCATTGATAAAAACAATTTCTATTCCAAAGGTAAAAACACACCGTTCCATGGACGGAAGGTGAACGGAAGAGTAGAATATACCTTTGCAGCAGGGAAGCTGGTATATGAATTTAAAAAGTAGCAAATCAAAAGAACTGGAGGCAAAGCCTCCAAAAAAGAGCAGGAGGCAAAGCCTCCAAGAGAACAGGAGGCTTGAATAACTATGATTAATAAATTGGTTGAGAAAATTGAACAAATGGGTGCACCAATCGTTGTTGGTCTAGACCCAATGCTGGATTATATCCCACAGCATTTATTACAGAAAGCATTCAGTGAAAAGGGAGAGAATATTGAAGGTGTATCAGAAGCTATCTGGCAGTATAATAAAGGAATTGTTGATGCTACTTATGATATTATTCCTGCCGTAAAGCCACAGATTGCGATGTACGAACAATTTGGTATTGAAGGTTTGAAGGTATTTAATAAAACGGTAGATTATTGTAAGGAAAAAGGTTTGATTGTGATCGGTGATGCTAAACGAGGTGATATCGGTTCTACCTCTGCTGCCTATGCAACAGGTCATCTCGGTAAGGTTAAAATAGGTGGTAAAGATTATCGTGGTTTTGATGTGGACTTTTTAACAGTAAATCCTTATTTGGGTTCCGATGGCGTACTTCCGTTTATTGACGTATGTAAGGAAGAAAACAAAGGATTATTTATTCTTGTAAAAACCTCCAATCCTTCTAGCGGAGAATTTCAGGACCAATTAGTAGAGGGTAAGCCCTTATATGAATTAGTAGGCAAGAAGGTTGCTGAGTGGGGTGAACTTCACATGGGAAGCTCCTATAGCTACATCGGAGCAGTCGTTGGTGCTACCTATCCTGAGATGGGAAAAATTCTAAGAAAGCTGATGCCCAAAACATATATCCTGGTTCCCGGTTATGGTGCTCAGGGCGGCAAAGCAGAAGATTTGGTACATTACTTCAACAAGGACGGTTTAGGTGCCATCGTAAACTCCTCAAGAGGAATTATTGCAGCCTATAAACTAAAGGCTTACGAAAAATTCGGTCCCGAAGCTTATGCAGATGCATCTAGACAGGCAGTTATTGATATGAGAGAGGATTTAAAGCAAGCCTGGGTTGCAGCGAAGAACTAATTTGATATTATTTTATAAAACTTCGCAGTACAAAGATTAGAACATTTTTATAAATCAGCATGTATTGCCTATATGAAACCATTAGTGAACTCCAACATAAAATTGAAGCCAGAATTAATAAAAATTCGGTGAGCAATGTTTTCTATTGCTCCCGAATTTTTTGGTTTCATTAGTATTTAGTAAGTTAAAAAATAAAAACCTGTATTATATAAACAAAAAAATAACGAAATAATTAAGAATTGTTAAGAATTACTGCATGGAATTTACAACCATATAGTAGGTGTGATAGAATAATTAATAGATTAGATGTATTAATAGGGTCGAGTAAAGTTCCAGTGTTCAAGCATGTCAATTAAATGTAAATGCAGATTTATTAATTTTTATATATTAAATGGAGGGTGTATATGGTAATCAAGAAGGAAATGATAAAGGAAGTTATAAGTTGGGTTATTGTAGTTTGTGCAGCATTTGTATTAGCATTTTTAATCAACAGTAAAGCTTATGCAAATGTACAAGTTCAACAGCATTCTATGGATAATACACTGAATGACAGTCAGCGTTTAATAGTAGATGAATTGAGTTATAAATTTAATAATCCTGAAAGAGGAGATATTATTACTTTTTATAAAAATGAAGATAAAGGAACAATAGTGAATGATTTAACTAGAAATATAGACAACTTTATTTCCAACATGAAAACCGGAGGAGACAACGAAGAGCATGAGAGATTAATAAAAAGAGTAATTGGCATAGAAGGCGATGTCATTGATATTAAGGATGGGGCTGTATACTTAAATGGTGAGAAGCTTGATGAGACCTATGCGAAAGGAATAACAGATACAAATGGATTACAAACACCTGTTACAGTTGGAAAGAACCAGCTTTTTGTATTAGGAGATAACCGTTTGGTAAGTATTGATAGCAGGGAGATTGGTATGGTTAATCTTAGGCAGGTAGAAGGCAAGGCAATCTTTAGAATTTATCCATTCAATAAAATGGGAAAATTAGACTAAAGTATAATAATATTGATACGATACGATATAATTAGTACAAAAATCAGGGAAAATGACATTCCCTGATTTTTTGCTCTATAGAAAGTTTAAAAATATTTGAATTTTACTAGCACTTCTCTGGCTCTGGATATTCAACACCGAAGGTATCAACAGTAAGCTTCTTCATAATCTGTGGCTCAAGTGGCGCATCAGAATGATCTGTCTTCATTTCAGCAATCTTATTGACAGCGTCCATACCTTCAATTACCTTACCGAATGCTGCATAGGAACCATCCAAATGAGGGGAATCCTTATGCATGATAAAGAATTGGGATCCAGCGGAATCAGGGCGTTGTGATCTGGCCATGGATAATACTCCAGCTGTATGCTTTATATCATTTTTAAAATTGTTATAAGAAAATTCACCTTTGATTGAATAATCAGGACCGCCCATTCCAGTTCCTTCTGGATCGCCTCCCTGAATCATGAAACCGCGGATTACTCTATGGAATTTAAGACCATCGTAAAATCCCTTGTTTACTAAAGATATAAAGTTATTTACTGTGTTTGGAGCTGTTTCAGGATATAATTCAATTTTGATGATATCTCCATTTTGTAATTCCATTGTAACAATTGGGTTAGTATTTTCCATGTTTATCCATTTCCTCTCAATAAATATTATTAAATTACCAATAAGATTAAAATCTGTAACAAGTATATTGTATTAAGCCCTGTTGGTAAATATATCATAGTAGTTTGCCTATGTCAAGGCAAGCGTTAGCGAATTGTAGTAACTGCTTATACCAACTTATACCATTACTGCAGAGTCCCTTTATTTCCAAGGTTTTTAACATTGGATATGATGAATTTGCTTTTAGGAAGAGTCGGTAACCTTCTAAGACTATAGGATAAATCCTGAAGAGGTACCTGGTACTCCAGGTTATTTACAAGAAATTTTATACTTATTTTCATTAGCTCCACAGAAAGTGGCTCTCCGGGACAGCGTGTTCCCGTTTTATAATCACCTCCGCCCTGAGGTATAAAGTCAAAGGGATTGTCTTCACGATGTTCAAAATGTTCCGGTTGAAAGGTGTTCGGATCTTTCCATATCATTTTGTCATGATTTGTTCCATATAGATCGAGCAATACTAAGTCGTCCTTTTGGAAACTATGATTTTGCCACTTGAAATCACCTCGTACTTTAGCACCAAGAAAGGGGCCGAAGGGATAATAACGCCGGATCTCTTGTGTAAACATCGTTTGATAAACCTCATCACTGTGTCTAAGCTTATCACGGTACTCCGGATACGTATGAAGTGCTAAAGCGCCAAAGGTAATATAGGTGGCAATTGCCGTAATAGGTCGTAAAATATTGATCAGCTCAATGGCTGCAATCTCAGGCTCTAATAGTTTATTACTGAGATCCTTATGCCATGCAATTGTGTAAAGGGCGGTATCCTTTGGAAGGATAATTCGCCCTGCCCTTACCCCCTGGATTAATGCTTTAGCCCAGCATTCTGTACGGTTTCTTGCACATCTGCCTCTCCAATGTCTTGGGCCGACCGCACCAAAAGCATCAATCATATAACTCATATCGCTCGATTTCTTTTTTGCTTCTGAATTCTTTAAGGGAACTCCAGACCATTTGCAGGCAGCCTGAAATAAAAGCTTAGATACTTCCTCAAAGAGTAGGACTTGATTTCTTTTTTCCCATTGTTTACTATTGATCTGCCATTGACGTTGTGTGAGTTTAATAAGCTGTTCGATTTGTTGTGGAGACATAATGGATAGAAAGAGAAGCTTACGGTTCATATGTGCTGCACCAACTAAGGTCTGAATGCCTTTTTTTCCAAAAAGGGTTTCTTGAATTCTTTTCGGAATTACCCCTTCTCTTGTAAAAAGGTTTTGGTCATAGAAAAGTTTGGCGGCTTCTTTACCACTCATGCATACTGTCTTTTGCCCCATCAATCTTGTTTGGAATAAGGAAGAATTATATTTTCTGGTTCTGTTTGGTATAAATAGATAACCTTCTGTTAAAAGATTTAATGTACTATCCAAACATTTTTCTGTGGGTATATCTGCCTTCGGCATCTTTAAAAAAATAGCAGGCTTCATATTTTACCTCCAATGGTTATTCGCAGAGCAAGCTTATATATATCTTGCCTGTGTAACACTTATATTTCTCGATATATTATTTACAAGGAAATGAAAAATATGATATCTTGAAATTCATTTGTATGTTTTATATAATGAAAAGACATCAAATACCAGTTATTTGGCAAGAATGGATTTGATAATTGTTTTAATACGAAGGATAACATACAAACGAAAGGGAGGCATGGCAGATGAGTGAAGTTTTTACCTTTGGTATAAAATCGGGACAACAATGTACAATAATTGATATTACCAAGGAAGTACAGAATAAGGTTAGGGAAAGCGGCATCAAAAATGGTTTCTGTATCATATTTATTCCACACACGACAGCGGGGATAACGTTAAATGAAAATGCTGATCCGGATGTAGTAAAGGACTTTTTAATGGAGATGAGTAAGTTGATTCCTCAATCTGACGGGGATCAGCGTAGCGAGGGAAATTCTACAGCACAAATGGAATCGAGTGTGATAGGATTTTCCCAGACGGTTATTATTAATGAAGGAAGATTGCTTCTTGGTACCTGGCAGGGAATATATTTTGTGGAGTTTGACGGACCAAGAATACGCAAGGTACATGTAAAAATAATAGAAGGTTAAAAATAAATTAAAGAATATATTATATTTTGTTAAAGTTATCAAAAAGTAAAAGTCACAGTGTAAAAATAAACCTTGTAGAGACTTAAGTTTTAGGATAAAATAAGCAAGAAAAATAATTCATAGGAGAACTGGTATGTCAGCAGCAATGAAAAAAATAGCGTTGGTAGCGGAAAATAGAATGATAGCCGAAGATATCTACAGTATGTGGCTGAATGCACCTGATATTACAGAAACAGCAAAGCCCGGCCAGTTTGTGTCGCTATACTGTAATAACGGCAGCAGACTGCTTCCAAGACCAATCAGTATCTGTGAGATTGATAAGATACAGGGAAGAGTTAGACTGGTATATCGCATCGCAGGCAAGGGAACCAAGGAATTTGCGGGGTTGAAAGAACAGGATCAGATAGAAGCTATGGGCCCCTTAGGAAATGGTTTTACATTAGAAGGTAAGAAGGCAATACTTATTGGTGGAGGTATTGGTATCCCTCCGATGCTGGAGCTGGCAAAACAGCTCGACTGTGAAAAACAGATGGTACTTGGATACAGAGATATAACATTTTTAGAAAAGGAATTTGAAACTTACGGAAAAGTATTTATTTCCACGGAAGATGGCAGCAAGGGTGTAAAGGGAAATGTTATAGATGCGATCAAAGCAAATGGATTAGAAGCAGATATCATCTTTGCCTGTGGCCCAACTCCGATGCTTCGAGGTGTAAAAGCATATGCCCTAGAACATGGTATCACAGCCCAGTTATCAATGGAGGAACGAATGGCTTGTGGAATAGGTGCCTGTCTTGGCTGCATATGCAAGTCCAAGGAGGTTGACCATCACAGTAATGTGAAGAATAAACGGGTTTGTAAGGATGGACCTGTATTTTATGCAGATGAGGTGGAGCTATGAATACAAATGTAACGATAGCAGGAGTAACCTTTAATAATCCGGTGACCACAGCATCAGGAACGTTTGGTTCCGGTATGGAATACAGTGAGTATGTTGATTTGTCAAAACTGGGAGCAGTAACAACAAAGGGAGTATCAAGTATACCTTGGCCGGGAAATCCTACCCCAAGAGTAGCAGAAACCTATGGCGGAATGTTGAATGCAATCGGACTTCAAAATCCCGGAGTTGAGGTATTCATTAAGAGGGATATTCCATTCTTACGTCAGCAGAAGGCAAAAATCATAGTGAATGTGGTAGGTAAAACGACGGAGGAATATTGTGATGTTGTAGAACGTCTGGCAGACTGTGATGTGGATATGCTGGAAATTAATATATCCTGTCCGAATGTAAAGGAAGGTGGTATCGCCTTCGGACAAGATCCCAGATGCGTTGAAGCTATCACGACTGAGATTAAGAAACGAGCGAAACAGCCTGTAATTATGAAGCTAAGTCCGAATGTAACGGATATAACCGAGATGGCAAAAGCAGCAGAAGCAGGCGGAGCGGATGCATTATCATTAATCAACACCCTTACAGGTATGAAAATAGATATTCACCGCAGAGCATTTTTGCTTGCAAATAAAACCGGTGGATTATCCGGACCGGCAATTAAGCCTGTTGCAGTACGAATGGTATATCAGGTTGCAAATGCTGTAAAACTACCGCTCATCGGTATGGGTGGAATTGTAGGAGCTGAGGATGCACTTGAGTTTATTATGGCAGGAGCAAGTATGGTAGCGGTAGGGACAACTAATTTTATCAACCCCTCAGCTACGCCCGAGGTTGTTCGCGGCATCGAGGAATATATGAAGAAATATAATATAAGTGACATCCATGAGTTAATTGGATGTGTAAAATAATAATATGCGTATTATCAACGCATAATTCGATTAAAATATGCAAAAATAATCTTTGGGTTATTGGGCAAATAAGAGTTTTTACTTAATGATTTTATTTCTAAAATTTTCATGAAATGCTTTTATTTATCATAATTTATGCTACAATAATAGCAAGATAAAAGTTAAAAAGTAAAGCTTTAATAATAATGAAATAAGCTAAGTATTTTTTATTCAAGCTATAAAACAACAAAACACGAAAGTATCCTTTTCGAATCCTGATTTGAGATACTGCGATACGGCATATGGAGGTAAATATGGAACAGTATAAAAAGGAATTTATTGAATTTATGGTGGATTGCGGGGTATTGAAATTCGGCGATTTCACTACAAAGAGCGGACGTAAAACTCCATTCTTTGTTAATACAGGCTTTTACCGTACCGG
Source organism: Herbinix sp. (assembly GCA_028691795.1). Lineage (GTDB taxonomy): Bacteria > Bacillota > Clostridia > Lachnospirales > Lachnospiraceae > Mobilitalea. The sequence goes on along the minus strand of JAQUYQ010000025.1, from coordinate 7,647 downwards.
TACTCAACTAAGAAAGCTTGGAGAATATTATGCAAAAGCGATTAATGACAAATATGGACTTGATTTTGACGTATTATTCGGACCTGCCTATAAAGGAATTCCCCTCAGTGTAACAGCTGCGATGGCTATCAGTGAATTCTATCAGAAGGATATTAAATATTGTTCTAACCGTAAAGAAGTCAAAGATCATGGTGATACCGGCATCTTACTCGGCTCACCGTTAACAGATGGGGACCGGGTTGTTATTATTGAAGACGTTACAACGGCAGGAACTTCAATCGGAGAGACCATGCCAATATTAGCAGCTCAGGGAAATGTTAATGTACTTGGTCTAGTTGTATCTGTAGACCGCATGGAAAGAGGACAAGGCAGCAAGAGTGCCCTGTCGGAAATAGAAGAGAACTATAAAATCGCAACAACTGCAATCGTAACAATGAAGGAAGTTGTAGAGCACTTGTATAATCAGCCATACAAAGGGAAAATTGTAATTGATGATACATTAAAAGCAGCAATCGATGCATATTATGTGCAGTATGGAGTAACACAGTAAATGATGAGAACGTAGTGAGCATATGCAAGCTTGCTTGCAGATGCGATCGGAGTGAAGAGATTATGGACGCAGTCCATAATATGATGAGAACGTAGTGAGCATATGCAAGCTTGCTTGCAGATGCGATCGGAGTGAAGAGATTATGGACGCAGTCCATAATTATATAAGGAGGTAATTTTTTTGATGGAAAAAATCTACCACACAATGAAGTCAGTTGGTGTATGGAATCTGGTTTTAGGAATTCTTATGATTATAACAGGAATAATTTCAGGTATTTTATTAATATTAAATGGTGCGAAACTACTGAAGAAAAAATCTGAATTGATGTTTTAAGGCTTTCTTAGAAATTAACACCGTATGGTTAGAGACTGTTTCAAAACGAACTAGGCAGAAAGGTTTTATCAGAACCGGATACTAACGTTTTGGACAGTCTTTTTTTGATACCATTGAATGCCGTAACATTATATAAAATTGATGAAACCCAAGGCTTTTGGCTTTGGTTTTTTTAGGATATGATAAGAAAGGATAGATTTTTCCGATTAAAAAATGTATAATCAAAGTCGGGTTTAGTAAAGGCTGAACCAATTTATGATTAATACTTGGAGGCTATAATGAAGACACGGGATTTTTATTATGATTTACCGGAAGAGTTGATTGCACAAGACCCATTAGAGGATCGTTCGGGCTCCAGATTACTGGTCCTTAATAAGAATACAGGTGCAATGGAACATAGAATATTTAAGCAGATCACACAGTTTCTAAAACCCGGAGACTGCCTTGTTATAAATAACACGAAGGTAATTCCGGCTAGGTTAATCGGTGAGAAGATAAAAGAACAACACAATCAGGCAGACGAGGAAAAAATCCATGGAGCCAAGATTGAGCTACTGCTATTAAAAAGAAGGGAAAATGATATCTGGGAGACGCTGGTAAAGCCCGGTAAGAAAGCAAGGACTGGTACAAAAATCAGTTTTGGAAATGGACTTTTAACCGGCGAAATCATTGACATGGTAGAAGAAGGCAATCGACTCGTCCAGTTTACTTATAAAGGCATCTTTGAAGAAATCTTGGATCAGCTTGGGCAAATGCCTCTTCCACCATATATAACTCACGAACTTTCCGATAAGAATAGGTATCAGACAGTATATGCAAAACTGGAAGGTTCAGCAGCAGCACCTACAGCAGGTCTACATTTTACAAAGGAATTATTAGAAGAGATTGAAGCAATGGGTGTACGAATTGCAAATGTTACATTACATGTTGGCCTGGGTACGTTCCGTCCGGTTAAGGTGGAGAATATAATGGAGCATCACATGCATTCAGAGACCTACCAGATTACGGAGGAAGCTGCATTTATAATCAATGAGACCAAATCGGCTGGAGGCCGGATCATATGCGTAGGAACTACCAGCTGCAGAACAGTTGAATCGGCAGCGGATGAGAGTGGCCGGGTTCAGGCTGGAAGCGGTGATACTTCTATTTTTATTTATCCAGGATATACCTTTCGGATTCTAGACGCCCTTATAACCAATTTTCATCTTCCTGAATCAACACTTATGATGTTGGTTTCCGCATTGGCAGGGCGTGATCATGTTATGGCTGCTTATGAGGAGGCGGTAAAAGAGCGTTATCGCTTCTTCAGTTTTGGAGATGCGATGTTTATTCATTAATATAACATAATAGAATACAGTAAACAATGTAAATTATTATTACAAACATTATATTAAAATAGAAATAGTAATATTTATAAAAAAAAATAATATTTTTATTGACAACATATACACTTACCATTTATACTTGCCATATTAAATAATTGCGAAGGCGCTAAAGGTAGAACACCTATAGCGCTTTTTTTATTATTTTATATTACACAAAGACGTGTAGTGACGGTAAAAATCACTATAGGTCTTTATTTTATTTAATAGGAGGGAAATTATATGTATTCATCAGTTAACACAATTTGGATTCTTGTTGCAGCAGCGCTTGTATTTTTCATGCAGGCAGGTTTTGCAATGGTAGAAACAGGATTTACGAGAGCAAAGAATGCAGGAAACATTATCATGAAAAACCTAATGGATTTCTCGTTAGGAACACCTATCTTTTGGCTGTTGGGCTTTGGATTTATGTTTGGAACAGGCAATGGTTTCTTTGGCTGGTTTGATCCTATGGTAAAAGGGGAGTATGCCTTACCTGATGGAGTCCCGTTGATGGCATTCCTAATTTTCCAAACCGTTTTTTGTGCAACAGCAGCTACAATTGTTTCAGGAGCTATGGCAGAAAGAACAAAATTCTCATCGTATTGTATCTACAGTATGGTTATTAGTGCTCTTATCTATCCTGTTTCCGGTCATTGGATCTGGGGTGGCGGCTGGTTAGCAGAAATGGGATTTCATGATTTTGCTGGTTCTACAGTAGTTCATATGGTTGGTGGTGTATCAGCGTTAATTGGTACTATGATGTTAGGACCCCGTATAGGTAAATATGATAAAAATGGAAAATCGAAGGCAATACCGGGTCATAGTATAACACTTGGAGCATTAGGCGTCTTTATCTTATGGTTTGGCTGGTTTGGATTTAATCCAGGATCTACTGTAAGTGCTACTGGTGATGATGTTATACTTTCTATGAGTAATATCTTTGTAACAACGAATATGGCAGCAGCAGTTTCATCAATTACTGTAATGGTTCTTACATGGATCAGATATAAGAAACCAGATGTATCTATGACTTTAAATGGTTCTCTTGCAGGACTTGTAGCAATTACTGCGGGTTGTGATGCAGTAAGTCCTTTAGGTGCAGCAATCATTGGTTTAATTGCAGGTATTGTCGTTGTATTTGCTATAGAATTTATTGATAAAGTACTTAAGATTGATGACCCGGTTGGTGCAATCGGCGTTCATGGAGTATGTGGAGCATTAGGAACCATACTTACTGGTGTTTTTGCAGTTGACGGCGGTTTATTATATGGAGGCGGTTTTTCTTATTTAACAACACAGTTAATCGGTGTTCTCGCTGTTATAGCATGGGTTGTTGTAACCATGAGTGTTGTATTCTTTGTAATTAAGAAAACAGTTGGTCTTAGAGTTTCAAAAGAGGAAGAAATGGATGGTCTTGATGTCCATGAACATGGTTTGGTAAGTGCTTATGCAGACTTTATGCCAGCAGTAGATATGCCTTCAGGAATTTTAACAGAAGTTACAGCAAATAAGCCTATGAAAGAAGTAGTTCCGGTAACCCGTGTCAAGGTTGAGAAAGAAGGCAAGGAACAGGCTAAGCTTACCAAGGTTGAGATCATCACAAAGCAGAATAAGTTTGAAGCTTTAAAAGCTGCAATGAATGCAATCGGCGTAACCGGTATGACAGTAACAAATGTATTGGGCTGTGGTATACAAAAGGGAGCTTCTGAATACTATCGTGGTGTTCCGATGGATATGAATTTATTACCTAAGGTTCAAGTTGAAATTGTAGTAAGCAAGGTACCGGTTGATATGGTGGTTGAGGAAGCAAGAAAAGCTCTTTATACTGGTAATATCGGAGACGGAAAAATTTTCGTTTATGATGTAGAGAATGTTATAAAGGTTCGTACAGGTGAAACTGGATATGACGCACTTCAGGGTGAAGAATAGGAGTTGGGACTGTATGGATAATCATATTATTGTTTTAATATAATATGAATTCTTAAGCTTATTGTAATGAATATATTAAAAAACGTGCCAATCAGTAGGTTGGCACGTTTTTTAATAATTTTCTCTCCTATTTTATATATCAAATTTCGACGTAAAATCTTTGCTAACATTAAACAATCAATCTACATATGAATAATATAATATGTAATATATTATATTAGGAGTACGCAATGCGGATTGATTTTGAATATATCAAAAATAATATAGAAAAAAGAAATTATAATTTCATTGGTTCGGGTTCCGGAAGACATGTATATGATTTGGGTAATGGATATGTCGTTAAAATGGCTAAAAATAAAAGAGGGCTGCTACAAAATAAAGCAGAGCATGAGATCGCATCTACTAATAATTCACGTATTTTTGCAAGAATAGTAGCAGTTTCTAAGGATTATCATTTCTTAATCATGGAAAAGGCGGAAAAATTGAGATCTGCTACTGAAATCTTACTATATTATAAGGTTGATAGTTTTAGAGAACTATTCAGATTAAATGATTTTAAGGATTTTACTGAAAAATATAATTTGGTTCTTGTTGATTTGCGAAGACTAAATAGCTGGGGGATGATAAAAGGAAAGCCAGTTATCATCGATTATGGCTTTACAAGAGAAGTCAGAAAATATTATAGAATATTTTAAGAAAATATAAAACCGGACATTACAATGGTTTAATGTTAATAAAATCATTGTTTATGTCCGGTTTTCATTTATTTCTTCATTTTCTCTAAGATACTTCTTGCAACACTAATTCCATTGGCTGAAGCTTGCTGTAAACCTCTGGTTAAACCTGCGCCGTCACCTACTGCTCTAAGTCCTTCTACACTGGTTTCAAAATCAGTATTTACAATTACCTTGTTGGAATAGAATTTAACTTCTACACCATAGAGTAATGTTTCATCACTTGCAATACCGGGAGTAACCTTATCAAGAGCCAGAAGCATTTCCTTAATATCTACCATAATACGGTGAGGGAATACTAAGGATAAATCGCCTGGAACTGCATCCTTCAACGTAGGTATTAAGTTATTTCTGCAAAGACGTTCTTCGGTAGTTCGTCTGCCTCTTTGGAAATCTCCGAAGGTCTGAACGATAATTCTGCCTCCACAAAGCATATTGCTTAGCTGTGCGATATGTTTACCATACTCAATCGGAGTTTTGAATGGTTTGGTAAAGTTCTTGGATACAAGAATAGCAAAGTTTGTATTATTGGTTTTGAAATCTTTGGATTTATATGCATGACCATTAACTACAGCCAGGTTATTTTCGTAGTATTCGGTAGCTACCTCACCGGAAGGATTGGTACAGAAGGTACGTACCTTATCATCGAAGGTAGGGGTGTAATAAACCAGCTTAGCTTCATAAAGGTTCTTATTTAAAAATTCCATAACCTCATCACGAACCTCTACGCGGACACCGATATCAACGGTACCGACCTTTGTCTCTATGCCGTGCTCTTTACAAATCTGGCTAAACCAGTCAGATCCTTCGCGGCCAATAGCAGAAACGATTTCATCGGCATATAAGGCAACACCCTTTGAGGTGATGATACCTTTTGCATTTTTATCTTCAATTATGATATCCTGAACCATCGTATTAAAAAGCATCTCAACACCACTAGCAAGCAGATGTTCCTGCAGACGGGTATATATCTTATAACCCTCTTCCGTACCAAGGTGGCGGATCGGACATTCAATCAATTTCAAATTGGCAGTTATTGCACGTCTTCTGATTTCACGGATTTCATTTTCTTTATCTACTCCGTAAACATTGGTATCGGCACCAAATTTCAAATAAATATCATCGGATTCCTTGATCAATTCAACTGCCTTGTCATAACCTAAAATATCGGGAAGAGTGCCACCTACATCGGGGGATAGAGATAGCTTTCCATCGGAAAATGCTCCTGCACCGGCGAAACCGGTTGTAATAGAACAGGGTTGGCAACCGATGCACTGCTTTGTTTTTCTCTTCGGGCACATTCTTTTTTCAATAGGTCTGCCCTTTTCAACCATAAGTATTTTAAGATTTTTATTTTCCTTAATCAATTCATAGGCACAGAAAATTCCGGAAGGACCGGCACCTATTATGATAACGTCGTAATTTTGCATGTACAACACTCCTTTTGTGTAAATGTAGCTGTTGCTAATAACCTCGCTAATTTTATCATATATAAATAAGTATTGCAAGGTGTATCACTTGAGACATATGATTAAATATAAAAATGCAGTGTATATATATGCAGTTTGATTTAAACTATAATTTTAATTGTCAAATCCGAATTATGACATCAAAATCAACAATAGGACTTAAATAATATTAAAATGCTTTAGGGCATGTGCAACACCGTCTTCATCCACATCTTTTGTTATGTATGAAACTAAATTCTTTATTTCGTCTTCAGAATTACCCATTCCAATACTGTGCTTTACATAACTAAGCATGGAAAAATCATTCGCACTATCACCCAAAGCGTATGCATTTTCATGAGGAATATTCAAATGAGAAAGCAGATATTCTATACCGGTAGCTTTGGAATAACCCTTAGGTACAACTTCAAGAAAAGGTTCATCTCTTTTTATAAAATCAAATGTACTATCATATTTATTATAAAAAGGAAGGTGACTTTCAGAAGTGTCCAACCATAAGCAAAATTTTTCAAATTTAATGTTGGGATCATCCCAGTTCAAAACATTGAAATTACGTCTTTTAAACATATCATGTACAGACTTAAGTTTAACATTTCTTAATTTACTGTCAAAATAAATTGCTGAATTTCCTTCCAGGACAGCTTCTAGTTTATATTTACGTAAATCTTTTATTAACATTTGGCGGGTAGCCCTGTCTATGGAAGTTTTAAATAGGACCGACGAATTTAAATAAATATAAGTACCACAGCCGCAGACGTAACCGTCAAAACCGACATCCTTGATTTCATCCTCGATTTCTGAAAAAGTACGGCCCGTATTGATGAAAGTCAAGTGTCCATTTTCTCTGGCTTGTTTAATTGCTGCTTTCGTACTGTCTAAAATTCGAAAGTTTCTGTGGCTAAGTATCGTACCATCAATATCAAAAAATATTATTTTAGAACTCATTGTATCACTCCTCATATAATATGTTTATCATCAAGAATTAACTTGGTATAAACTTATAATTTTAATTAGTTTCTAATCAGATATTCTACATATTCTAGCATATAATGACACAAAGGAAAAGGCCTAAAAGAGAACACCAATAAAAGGAAGAGGTACAGTAAACTAATAATATCTGCGTGGATTCAAAATATTCCTGGAATTATTTTTGCTGTCCTCGAAACCTGTGATATCAACTGTTCCACGGTAGGGTAAAAAATAAATCGCCATGAAATTCATAGAAATCAAGGCAATTCACAGAGTAAAAGCATCGTATTTACAAATAT
>JAQUYQ010000165.1 GCA_028691795.1 Herbinix sp. | reverse complement strand
TATGGTGGTAGAAAACCCAAGGGATTTAGCTGCTTATGAAAAGACCGGTAAATTTGACGGTGTCTATCATGTACTTCATGGAGCAATCTCCCCTATGCTTGGTATTGGCCCGGCTGATATTAAACTAAAGGAGCTGATGTTGCGTCTGCAGGGAGATGTTGACGAGGTAATTATCGCGACCAACTCCAGTTTAGAGGGAGAAGCAACTGCTATGTATCTCAGCAAATTGATTAAGCCTGCAGGTATTAAAGTGAGTAGAATTGCCAGCGGAATACCGGTGGGTGGTGACCTGGAATACATTGATGAGGTTACGTTGCTTCGGGCATTTGAGGGAAGAGTGGAGCTGTAATAGAGAAACGTGTTACCAGGCACACCTGCCTATCCAATAGGCATATAGAATTATCCTTGTCGACATAATAGAAAATAGTAAAAATTACAGACCTAGACAAGGCCTAAACCGCCACGTCTGAGGTCTATTTTTTGAGCTTAAGACATTAGATTTGACAAGTTATTAAAATAATGATAAAAATATATTTGACTTTGAGTGTATTTAATCTATACTAGAGCTCAAGAAAGATTAGTAAATTATATTGTTTCATATTCCAACATTGTTTATAAAATGATTGTGGAGGAAATAGGTAATGTGATTAACAGTTATTAACAGCTATTTACGGTTATTTACGGCTATTAATAAAAACTATTGATTATAGTTATGAAACATTTTATAATTATCACAAGGTCTGAAGGCTATCACTTACACCAAATAATTCCAATCTTTCTTAAAATTCTTATAAAATAAAGAAATAATGATTAAAATAATTATTAGATTGGTTTTATGTATTTAGGGTATGAATGGAAACTGCCTTGTGTAAAAATTCAAAATAACTAATATGGAGAATACAGAGATGAATAACAAAGATGTTTTTATTACGCATGAATTAAATAAGTTTGGCTCCATATCAGAGGAACTAAAAGCGAAAGGCTATAATTTTCATTACAAAATTATGGATATGAAAGTTATAGAGTCCAATCGTTATATTAGCAGGCAGCTTTCTATCCCTTTGGCTTCCAAAGTATTTTATTTAAAGAAGATAAGAATTGTGAAGGAAGAACCAAAGACTATTGAAAACGTGTATATTGATTGCAGGCTTGTAGATGGCTTTGTAAAGGAACAAATTGACGATGTTTCTTTTTATCATGTTCTCGAAGAAAAATATGGTTATAAAACAATTCGGAGTGAAGAAGAAATTCTAATAGTGGAAGCATCTGAGGAAGAACGTAATCTGTTACACCTGAAGGGAAAAGAAGAAATTTTATTGATTAAAGGAATTACATATATTGATAATATTAAACCATTTGAGTATTTTGAAATATCTTCAGTTACCGATTTTTATCATTTCAGGAGTGTGAAAACAATATGAAAGAAGATGCAGTATATGTTCAATTAATGAAAAGCATTAAAAAGAAAATCATAGATGGCGAATATCATATCGGCGATAGGATGGAATCAGAAAGGGAAATGGCAGAAAAATATGGGATTAACCGGTTAACCGTCCGTAATGCTTTAAAAAAACTGAAGGAAGACGGTTATCTGGATGCTCATGTGGGAAGAGGCACTTACGTAAAAGGCATGCCAATCGAAAAAACAAAGATTAACTTAAGTGAAGCAGATGGCTTGATTAGTCTAAGCATGCAGATTAAGCAGACTGGTTTAAAATCATCGAGAGAAGTTCTTTCCCTTCAAAAGATTATTGTAGATGACGAAAAAAAAGAATTTTTCAAGGATTCAGAATATATGTATGAATTAATCAGATTATCAATGGTGAATGATATACCGTACGCTGTTCAGGAATCCTATTTTCCGTGTAGTTTATTTAAAGAAGCAGAACGTTTTGATTTTAAGAATGGATCTTTATATGAATATATGGAAATCTGGGGATATATACCTGCAAAAATGGTATCTCAGTTAAAAATCGATTATACACCGGTGAAATACCAAGATGTTTTGCAATATGGAGCGGACCGTAAAATTTTTTCACTCAGGTATTATGCGTATGATTGTAATGGGAATCAAATTGAATATACAGATTCTTATAATCTGCCTAATTACACGGCATATAAGTATATAACCAAAAGAGAATAGGATTGAATAAATCAATTGCTTTCTGGCAGCTGTAAACGTCAAGTTATACAGCTGTTTTTTTGTCCGTTAATTATAATTATATTAATTAGTATACATACTAATAATTGGTATACATAATATCATTTGTATAAGTGAATAATAGGAGATATATCAGTAAAATTTTGTTTAAAACGGTTAGAAATATTAAAAAATTATAAATTTGTTATTGCATTATTCTTAAAAATGTGGTATAAAATAATTAATGGTATATCAAGTATACCAATTATAGATTATAAGGGAGGAAATAGTATGACGCTGATACAAGCAATTTTAATCGGATGTGTAGCAGCTCTGTCGCAATTTGAAGGTGGTTGGCTAGGCGAGTGTAAGTTGCGTGAGCCAATAGTAACTGGTTTTTTGGTTGGTCTTATTTTAGGAGATATGAAAACCGGACTAATTATTGGAGCTGAACTGCAGTTGATTTGGATGGGTGCTACTGGCATCGGCCCTACGGCGCAATTGGATATTGGAACAGGAGGAACGATTGGTGCAGCGATTGCAATAGCAACAGGAACAGGTGTAGAAACAGCCATTGCATTCGGACTTCCAATAGCCATCATTATGCAATTCATACATACTATGATGTTGACGGCTTATTCAGGACTTATGATTGTTGTAGATAAGAAGATTGATGAAGGTAAGTTCGGTTATATCTTCGGTATCCACGCATTATGCGGAGGTATGGATTTCTTAATGTATTCACTTCTTACGTTCATGGCCTTGTTCTTTGGAAATGACTTAATTGAATCAATGGTCAACGGATTACCGGATTGGGCAAATTCAGGTTTAACTGCAGTGGCAGCAATTCTTCCGGCGATGGGATTTGCATTACTTTTAAATATAATATTGGAAAAAGATTTAATTCCATTCTTCATCATCGGATTTATACTTGCAGCTTATTCCGGAATCGGATATACAATGGTAGGTATTGCTGCTTTGGCAGGTGCTATAGCATGGATCATATTCATATTAAAAAGTAGTAATGCATCATCACCGGTTCTTAAGAGTGCTCAAAATGATGAATGGGAGGATGATTGATATGGCAGATGGAAAAATTATGAGTGTAGAAAATAATTTAACGAAAAGGGATTTCATTGGAGTATTTTGGCGCTCATTTACCTTGTTGGGATCCTTTAATTATGAAAGAATGGAAGGATTAGGATTTTTATATGCTTTAAGTCCTATTTTGAAGAAAATTTATAAGAATGAGCCTGAGAAACTGAAAGAAGCGATGCATAGACATTTAAAAGCATTTAACATGACAGTTGCTCCTGCCCCCTTTGTAATGGGTATTTCAATAGCAATGGAGGAGATGTCAAAAAAAGGTGAAGATTTTGATACAAACTCAATCAATTCAGTAAAATCTGCATTAATGGGTCCGTTAAGCGGAATTGGCGATACATTTTTCTGGGGAATCTTCCGTATTATTGCATGTGCAATTGCAGTAGGTTTTGCTCAGGATGGTAATCCTCTTGCTCCATTAATTTTGTTGTTACTATTTAATATTCCGAATTTCTTAACCAGATGGTTTGGACTTTTCATTGGATACAAAAATGGAAGTAAGATACTGGAGGATTTAGAAAGTTCGGGCAAGATGAAACTTTTTACTTTCTGTGCAGGAATCGTCGGAGTTGCTTCTATCGGATGTATGATTGCATTTTGGGTAAACATTACCTCCCCGCTTCAATTTAACATTGCCGGCAGTGATATTATAATTCAGGATTATTTGAATCAAATCATGCCTCGCTTACTTCCGTTAACCGCAACTTTAATTGTTTACGGATGTGTTAAAAAGAAAATTAGTGTTATTAAAATAATTCTTGGTATAGTAGTTGTTGGTTTTCTTTTAGGCGTATTTGGAATACTTGGGTAGTTTGAAAGGAGAGTCTTATGGCAATCGTAGAGGTTCGTATTGATGATAGACTGATTCATGGTCAGGTATGTGGATTTTGGATTCCTCATTTTAACGTAGAAAGAATTGCTATTGTGGATGACCTCATCGTTAAGGATGACGCCAGAAAAACTGCATTGAAATTTGGATGCCCTGCAAAATGCAAACTATCAATATTTGGAACGGAATCAGCGACTGAAAAATTTTTAAAAGGAATTGATGATGGTATTAATGTCATGATTCTTTGCAACAGACCTCAACCTCTTTTGAGGATGGTCGAAGGTGGTTACAAGATAAAAGGAATAACGGTAGGCAATATGTCTACCAAGCAGGATGCAATTTCTTTCAAGAAAACAGTATTTATTTCTCCGGAAGAATTAGCAGATTTTAAAAAGTTAATTGAGCATGGCGTAAAAATATATTCGCAGATGGTTCCGAATGAAGCCAGGGAAGATGTTACGCAGGCAATAAGAAAATTATAAAAGTGAGGAAAAGTAATGAATAAACCAACAGTTATAGGATATATGAAGGAACAACCGGCTGTTTTACAGGCGGTGCTTAAAAACCGGAGTGTTTTTGTGGATCCGGTAGTTGAAATTTTTCAAAAGAATGAGATTAAAAAGGTATTGTTTTTTGGCTCGGGTACATCATATAATATATCACATATAGCGGCATATTATTTTAAGCAAATTTTAAACATAGATGCTGTAGCTCATTATCCAACAGTTTTTAAAAACTACGAAAAAGCTGATTGGACTGGTACTTTAAAAAATGAGCAGATTTTATTCGTAGGAATTAGCCAATCTGGTACCTCTGTTTCCACTGTTGATGTAATGAAACATGCAAAAGATAATGGATATCAGACATTAGCATTAACAGGTAACCTGCAAAGTGAGATCACGAAGCATGTTGATACCTCAGTACATCTTCTGGTAGGAGATGAATTAACACCACCTGAGACAAAAGGTTATACAGTATCTGTAATCAGTATATACCTGTGGGCTATAGCAATTGCGAAAGCACTGGGAATTTATGATGAGAAGGCTTATGAAAAGGCAATCTTAGAAACTCAGGAACTTGTAGATAATTTCCAGACAGTAATTGATGAAAGTGAAGTATGGTACGACAGGAATAAAGCATCCATCGTAAATAGCGATAGAGTTTATGTTCTTGGTTATGGAGTTGATTATGGTTCTGCATTGGAAGGTATGTTAAAAATAGGAGAAATGCTCAGAGTTCCGACAGTTGGGTACGAATTAGAAGAATTCTCCCATGGAC
>JAQUYQ010000164.1 GCA_028691795.1 Herbinix sp. | reverse complement strand
ACTACATTGATACGGTTGCAATAAGCATTAATCTGCTCTGAGTAGCTGTCGGTATATTGTAAAGCGATTTCTACTTCGATATCGCCGCTTTTACCCTCCAGATAAATAGGTTCCTCATGAATTGGCACCATATCACGTGTTAAATAGGATACGAAGCTTTTGATACCGAATTCCTCCTGATAGCTCTTTGTTGAGCCAGTGATCTGATCGGTAAAGTTAATTAAAATATTTTTATTGAGGAATGCGATTTCTTTCAATTTTTTATGAATCAAATCAGCTTTGAACTCCACTGTTTCAAAGATGGTATCATCCGGATAAAAGATAACCTTCGTACCGGTATCGGATTTATTGCATTTGCCAACAACGGGCAGTAAGCCGTCCTCCAAGGTGGTTACAGGATGACCGCCGTTAATATATTCATCACGATAGACTTTTCCATCCCTTCTTACCTCTACAATCATGCGTTTGGAGAGGGCATTCACTACGGAGGCACCAACACCGTGAAGTCCACCAGATACCTTATAAACGGAATTACCGAATTTACCGCCTGCATGAAGTATGGTATATACTACACGGACAGTAGGAATTTTCTTAGTTGGATGAATATCGACTGGTACACCACGCCCGTTATCACATATTTCAATTCCGCCATCCTTTAATAAGGTAATATCAATCTTTGTACAAAAACCTGCTAAATGTTCATCTATGCCGTTGTCAAGAATTTCCCAGATTAAATGATGCAAGCCTCTGGGGCCGGTGCTTCCGATATACATACCGGGACGCTTCCTTACTGCCTCAAGGCCTTCCAAAACGACGATTTGACTTCCGCTATATTGTTCCATAGTAACCTCCATTTAAATACATATATGAACGAGAATTTATTGCTATAAATTCTCTGTGTGAAGTATATTTTCTATAATTCACATTAAACTAAATTTAAAAGAATTTAAAAATATTATCATACGGATATGTAATCGTTAAGCATATAAATTTACTCAAATTGGATTATATCACATGCAAAAAAAGATTTCCAGTAATATTGCAATCATATGTTCGAGCGTATGCCGAAAGGTATATGATTTGATTGTATCGATTAAATATCTATTTCGTAACTATCGGTATTTTTGATTGTAGTATCTGCCATAATATTCTTTGGGGATGTCATTTATCAAAAATCTGAATATACTAGAATCTGACTTTGTTTCTACGTAAAAACAGAAATATGGAGTTTATAAAAAAAACAATTGAAAAAAACGTAGAATGTTGTATAATAGGAGCAATTATTTAATGTAAACAATGACCCCCTCGAAGCTGAGCTAAAGGGGGAATTCTTACGACTTAAGTATTTTGCGTATATTTTATAAAATATTGGTATACTTATTTTAAGTATATTTATGCAGTTTTTATAAATGAAAGGCTAAGGTGTATTCATGAGTCTATATCAATATGAAACTCATTTTAGCTTTTATCATAAACTAGTGGATATCAAGGATTTTATTACTAGTATTCAGGCAGGAGACTATGAACTGATTAAACCAAATTAGATTTATTATCCAGATAGGAGGTTCCGTATGAAGACACCATTTGTAACACGAGAACAATTACTAGAGATTACAAAACAGTATCCAACCCCCTTTCATATTTATGATGAGAAAGGTATTCGTGAGAATGCCAGAAAGCTCAATAAAGCCTTTTCATGGAATAAAGGTTTTAAGGAATATTTTGCGGTTAAAGCAACACCAAATCCGTATATTCTTAATATTTTGAAAGAAGAGGGCTGTGGAGTAGACTGTTCCTCAATGACAGAACTTATGATGTCAGAGGCACTTGGATTTACCGGAGACGAGATTATGTTTTCCTCGAATGCAACACCACCTGAGGATTTTATCAAAGCTTCACAGCTGAAGGCAATTATAAATCTTGATGATTATACCCATATTGACTTTTTGGAAAAGACCGTTGGCATTCCAGAGACAATCTGTTGCCGTTATAATCCGGGTGGAGTATTTAAAACTGCTAATGGCATTATGGATAATCCCGGAGATGCAAAATATGGTTTTACCAAAGAGCAATTAATTGACGGCTTTAAGAAGCTGAAGGAAAAAGGAGCGAAGAAGTTTGGTATTCATTCCTTCCTTGCTAGTAATACGGCAACAGAGGAATATTATCCTACTTTAGCAGCGATATTATTTGAACTGGCAGTAGAGATTCATGAGAAGACCGGAGCAGAAATAAAATTCATTAATTTATCCGGTGGGGTTGGCATTCCTTATAAACCACATTCTAAATCAAATGATATTATGAAAATCGGAGAAGGCGTAAGAAAAGCATTTGAGCAAATCCTGGTACCTGCAGGAATGGGAGATGTAGCAATCTTTACAGAGCTTGGCCGTTATATGCTGGCTCCATATGGCCATTTGGTAGCCACTGCAATTCATGAAAAGCATATATACAAGGAGTATATCGGTCTGGATGCTTGTGCGGTTAATTTAATGAGACCTGCCATGTATGGTGCATATCACCATATTACGGTAATGGGTAAGGAACATGAACCCTGCGATCACAAATATGATGTTACCGGTTCCCTCTGTGAGAATAACGATAAATTTGCAATCGATCGTATGCTTCCAAAGATTGATATTAATGATTTGGTGGTTATTCATGATACCGGTGCTCATGGGTTTGCAATGGGCTATAATTATAATGGCAAACTCAGATCCGCTGAGCTTCTCTTAAAGGAAGACGGTTCCGTACAGATTATACGTAGGGCAGAAACACCAAAGGATTATTTTGGAACCTTTGATTTCAGCGATATTTTTAAGAATATATAATGTGAATTATAGAAAGCATAAATTGCATGTTGAATTCACGATAACAAAATAATCTCATTTAATTATCTATACATGCGAGCAAGTTAGATAGGTCATTTTTATCATAGTTTTCATATTAAGAGATTGTAATTTTTATGCTAAAATCATTTAAAGAATATTCAGAAAATAAAAGAATATTTTATGTGGTTTGAAGATAAGATATAATGTAACTTTTAAGAAGATAAATCAATCCGTTCACTTTTAAAATGATTAAATATTAAAGTGACAGGCGCTGGTTTATAAGCTTAAATTAGGATAAACTTTATCGGGTTGACAATATACAATCGATAAGCTATAATACTTTGAATGTATTGTATGTTGTATAAAAAGCAATATGGAGGAAGGGTGTTTTATGGCAGAAAAAAAGAACATATTGACTTATGAGGGATTACGACAGCTAGAAGATGAGCTTCACGATCTAAAGGTAAACCAAAGAAAAGAAGTTGCACAGAAGATTAAGGAAGCCAGAGAGCAAGGGGATCTTTCTGAGAACGCAGAATACGATGCTGCAAAGGATGAGCAGAGAGATATTGAGGCTCGAATTGAAGAGATAGATAAGATTCTCAAAAATGCTGAAGTTGTTGTTGAAGACGAAGTTGATGTGAATACAATTAATATTGGTTGTAAGATTAAAATTTATGATATGGAATATGAGGAAGAACTCGAATATAAACTTGTCGGTTCTACAGAAGCAAACAGTTTAAAAGGCAAAATTTCCAACGAATCTCCTTTAGGTAGTGAACTGATTGGAAAAATGGTTGGAGATGTCGTTAACGTTGAAACCCATGCAGGCTCAATGAAGTATAAGATTTTACAAATTCAAAGATCTAATTTATAAAATACCGGTAAGCAGGAAGAGTTTACTGCGATAAGAGGTGAAATATATGGCTGATGAGAAAATTCAATCAGAGCAGGATATTAATGAATTATTAAAGATAAGAAGAACGAAATTAGCTGAACTTCAGGAGAGTGGTAAGGATCCCTTCCAAACCATGAAATATGAAGTTACTTATCATTCCAAGGATATTATTAATCAGTTCGAGGATCTGGAAGGGAAAATAGTTTCCATAGCAGGACGTGTTATGTCCAAAAGAGTTATGGGAAAAGCATCCTTTTGCAACATCAGAGATATAAGCGGTGATATTCAGGCTTATGTCAAGAAGGATGAAGTTGGGGAAGAACCTTATACAGAATTTAAGAAATATGACATTGGCGATATCGTAGGAATTGAAGGCGAAGTTTTTAAAACGCATACTGGAGAAGTATCGGTTAAAGCACATAAGGTAGTACTTTTAACGAAGAGCCTTCAGATACTACCTGAGAAATTCCACGGACTTAAGGATACAGATACCAGATACAGACAACGTTATATTGATTTGATTGTTAATCCGGAAGTTCGGGATACCTTTATAAAACGTTCTCATATCATTCGAGAAATTCGTAATTACTTGGATGGCAAGGAATTTATCGAGGTTGAAACCCCGGTGCTTGTACCAAATGCCGGTGGAGCAGCAGCAAGACCTTTTAATACCCATCATAATGCGCTGGATCAGGATATTCATCTTAGAATTTCACTTGAACTATATTTAAAACGTCTTATTATAGGTGGTTTGGAACGTGTTTATGAAATCGGAAGAGTATTTCGTAATGAAGGTTTATCGGTAAGACATAACCCGGAATTTACACTTTTGGAGCTGTATCAGGCATATACTGACTATTATGGAATGATGGATTTAGTTGAAGAATTGTTCCGCAATGTAGCAAATAAGGTACTTGGTACAACAACAATTTCCTATGACGGTGTTGAAATAGATTTATCCAAGCCTTTTGAAAGACTTACTATGATAGAAGCAGTTAAAAAATATGCAAATATAGATTTTGATAAAATTCCGGATGAAGCAGCTGCGAAAGCACTTGCTAAGGAACATCATATTAATTTTGAGACAAGACATAAGAGAGGCGATATCATCAACTTATTCTTTGAAGAGTTCGTTGAAGAGCATCTTATCCAACCGACCTTTATTATGGATCATCCAGTAGAGATTTCACCTCTGGCTAGCAGAAAACCTAGTAACCCGGATTATACAGAGCGTTTCGAGCTATTTATCACGAAGCGTGAGATGGCAAATGCTTTCTCAGAATTAAATGATCCGCTTGACCAAAGAGGACGTTTTGAAGCGCAGGAAGCACTCAGAGCTGCAGGTGACGAGGAAGCAAATCAGTTGGATGAGGATTTCCTTACCGCACTGGAATACGGTATGCCTCCTACAGGCGGTATCGGTATTGGAATTGACCGTTTGGTAATGTTACTTACTGATTCGATGGCAATCAGGGATGTGTTGTTATTCCCGACGATGAAGACATTAGACAAATAAAGTCAGTAGAATCAAGGGTTTCAGCCATTTCGAGTCGCCAGTTTACATCAATTTGACATCAAATTGACATCGCTTGGTAGACAAATATAGACTGAAAATCATATATTTAAAAGATTATTTT
>JAQUYQ010000163.1 GCA_028691795.1 Herbinix sp. | reverse complement strand
TGGCATGAGGTTTATTTCGTATGCTTAAATATAGGTTTTTCAGATGCCCAACATAAAAAGAGCCATAAATACAGTAAAGGAGCGGGATTCAAAGAATCCCACCCCTACTATTGACACAGAACCAAAAAAAATAGCTGTAATCCATATAATTTAATATATAGATTAACAGCTATTTCCTTTATTCCCAGTTTGTGTTATTTCGCGTAATCTGTTACTCTTGACTCTCTGATTACGTTTACTTTAATCTGTCCAGGATATTCTAATTCATTTTCAATTTTCTTAGATAAATCACGCGCTAACAGTATCATATCAGCATCACTGATTTGTTCAGGTACAACCATTACTCTGACTTCCCTGCCTGCTTGTATTGCAAATGATTTATCTACCCCCTTAAAGCTATTGGTGATATCTTCAAGTTGCTTTAGTCTGTTGGTATATGTTTCTAAGGTTTCACGTCTTGCACCGGGTCTTGCTGCTGATATTGTATCAGCTGCTTGGACAATACATGCAATCAATGACTGAAATTCAACATCACCATGATGTGCTTCTACTGCATTGATAATAATTGGTGTTTCTTTATATTTTCTACAAAGGTCAACACCGATTTGTACATGAGTTCCTTCCATTTCATGATCCACCGATTTACCGATGTCATGTAATAATCCGGCACGTTTCGCAAGTCTAACATCCACACCGATTTCTCCAGCTAGAAGACCGGATAAAATAGATACCTCAATCGAATGCTTTAAAGCATTCTGTCCATAACTTGTCCTAAATTTCATCTTGCCGAGAAGCTTAATAAGCTCCGGATGAATTCCATGAACTCCTACTTCTAAAGTAGCAGCTTCTCCCGATTCCCTAATCATAACTTCAACTTCTTTTTGTGCTTTTTCTACCATTTCTTCAATCCTTGCAGGATGAATTCTTCCGTCAACAATCAGTTTTTCAAGTGCTATTCTTGCTACTTCTCTTCTGATTGGATCGAAAGCTGATAAAATAACAGCCTCTGGCGTATCATCGATAATCAAATCAACACCAGTCATTGTCTCTAAAGTTCTGATATTACGTCCCTCTCTACCAATGATTCTACCCTTCATCTCATCGTTAGGAAGCTGAACAACGGAAATCGTTGTTTCAGCAACATGATCTGCAGCACATCTTTGAATTGCCGTAACTACATAATCCTTTGCTTTCTTATCTGCTTCTTCTTTAGCTTTGCTTTCCAAATCTTTTATAAGCAGAGCGGTTTCATGTTTTACTTCTTCTTCAACAGTCTTAATTAGATATTCCTTAGCTTGTTCGGAGGTTAATCCTGAAATCTTTTCCAACTCCTGTAACTGCTTTTCGTGAAATTCTTCCACTTCCTGCCTGGTTTTATCAAGCTCGGATTCCTTTACAGAAAGTCTTGATTCTTTCTTTTCCAGTGCTTCGGTTTTTCTATCTAAAGTCTCTTCTTTAGTTAGAACCCGCTTCTCATAACGTTGTATCTCTGCTCTGCGTTCTTTCGATTCTCGCTCGAATTCATTTTTAGCTTTTAAAGCTTCTTCCTTCGCTTCGAGTAGGGCCTCACGCTTCTTAGTTTCAGCTGTTTTTAAAGCTTCATCTATGATTTCTCTTGCCTTATCTTCCGCACTGCCGATTTTCGCTTCATAAACTTTGATGCGATACGACGTAGCGATTTTCCAGGTAAGAGGAGCTACAACCGCCAAGGTTAGTATAACCGCAATAACGATTTTCAAAACCTCTAATAATGGCACAGGAGCACCTCCTTATTTAGTTTTCATTGTACAATATGAGATAAACAAGACGAATTAATCGATAAATGATTTAGTAAACTAATTCCTTTATCATAAATTCACTTGTTATGAATTACCATCAAGTAAAATAAAAGCCATTTCACCCGTCATGAATTCACTTATCAATAAATAATACAACATATAAATTTTATACTGTTTTTACTAATATGTCAAGTGTACTAACGAATAATATATCAATTTTGACAAAATATAGTATCAATATATAGAACAATTTACCGGTCTGCCACTATATAATCACAAACGAACAATTATTTATTATTTAATATGATTAATTATTCACTAATAAGGTTTTTCTAATATGTTAAAGCTTCTATTACGTGAATTTAATAATTGATGTTTATTTATATATTTATCAAAGTTTATTATTGTTCTTAAGCTATTATTTCAGTAATTTACTTAATTTATCCATCACATTGAAAGAAATCAAAAATTATTGAAGTTAATTATAATAGTAAAGTACTTAAATTAACTTTCCCATATAATAAAATCCTTTACTTTCTGCCAGATATACTTCAACTATTTTGCCAATTAATTCACTCTCTCCAGGGAAATGTACCAATAAATTATTACTGAGTCTACCGGTCAGTAAGTTAGGATCCTGTGAATTTACTTCCTCCACTAATACCTTCAAAACCGTGTGTTCATCCTTACCTGCAGATTTCGCTGAACTTAATTGAACCTCTTTTAGAAGACGATCAAATCGTTCCATAGCGACCGGTTCCTCAACCTGATCTTCCATCGTTGCAGCCGGTGTTCCTGTACGTTTTGAATAAATGAAGGTGAAGGCACTGTCATAGCCTACTTTTTTAACCACATCCATGGTTTCAAGAAAATCTTCTTCCGTTTCACCTGGAAATCCAACAATAATATCCGTTGTCAGTGAGATGTCCGGTACCGCGGCTTTGATTTTCTCGACCAATTCCAAATAACTTTCCTTTGTATAACGGCGGTTCATCAGCTTTAACAATCTGGAACTTCCCGATTGGACCGGTAAGTGCAAATGCTTACATATTTTTTTACTGTTTTTCATCACATCAATTAAATCATCGGATAAATCCTTCGGATGAGAAGTCATGAAACGTATTCTTTCAATTCCCTCAATTTTCTCTATTTCAATTAATAGCTGTGCAAAACTCATCGGAGTCTCAAGGTTTTTCCCATAGGAGTTAACATTTTGCCCAAGCAACATGATTTCAACTACTCCATCAGTCGCTAAGCCTTTGATTTCATCAAGAATATCCTGTGCTTCTCTGCTTCGCTCCCGACCTCGTACATAAGGTACGATGCAATAGCTACAGAAATTATTACAACCAAACATGATATTAACGCCTGCTTTAAAGCTGTATTTACGGTCGTTGGGTAAGCTTTCAACAATCATATCGGTATTCTTCCATAGATCAATTACCATTCGTTTTGAATCTAGCCTCGTTTGCAGTAGTTCTGCCAATTTAAAAATATTATGCGTGCCAAAGATGATGTCTACAAATCGGTAGCTGGTTTTTATTTTTTCTACGGTTTGTGCTTCCTGCATCATACAGCCGCAAAGTGCGATTAACATTCCCGGGTGGCTCTTCTTTAGTTTCCCCAGATATCCCAGTCGTCCGTATACCCTGTTATTTGCATTTTCCCTAACGGTACAGGTATTATAAAGCACGAAATCGGCATTCTCTGTATCCGTCTCAACGTAACCAATCTGTTTTAATATTCCTGATATTTTTTCAGAGTCACGACTATTCATCTGACACCCAAAGGTTTCTATATGATAGGTTTTTCTTTTCCCTGTTTTTTCATATTCCTGTTCAAAACTCACCTTAAGTTCATTGATTATTTCTAATTGTTTTGCAGCTTCGAGTTCATTCACATTTGTATTTCTGTTATCCATATATTCCTCCATATGAGTGCTATAAACATAATTAAATTATCATACTACCAAATTCAAAAATCACTAATTTTAATTCTTCAAAGGTAGAATACCTGTATTTATAATCAAGTGGAAAATCAGCAATTTCATCTACTGTTTCTATTGTCAATGCGGGTTTATTAAAATTTTCCGAATAATAATGTACCGTATTTCCTCCTGAATCTCCACTGTCAATTTCATTTTCCGGCAAAACCAGTTCATAATTCGTTATTATCTGTAAACGTTTTGCTATTTCGAGCTGTTTGCTATTATAACTGTCCGGCATTATGCTGCGGTAATAATAGATTGACTTTCCTCTGGAGTGAAAGTCCAGAAAGCCCTTTGATTTATATTCATTGAATAAAGAAATCAAAGCATTTGATTCATTTTCACTGGCCGCATGATCTTGATCATTTTTTGGTTTCCATAATAAACTCGGAAAGTTTCGATTAAGATCAACTCCCCTGGCATTAAATTTCCATTCATCCTTTGATATCTTCATGGAAAGGCATTTGTCCTTCAACTGTTGGTTCTGTATAGTTTCAAACCCATTTAATGATATCATATAACCATCCGGATTTAGAAGTGGAACAAATAGGATGGTAAAAGTCTGTAAAAGTTCATAGATACAAGTTCCGTAAAGCATTTGTTCATATTCTGCCGCTAAATTAATGGTCGGGGCTTTTAATTTCTTTTTAAGGTTAAGCTTTTGTTGTTTATGATTACTATATAGATCGGCATAATACTCAATAATTTTAAGTAAAACTGGCGGGTTAATCGTCTCCCTTGCATGCACTCCACCGCAGCATATCATATATTGTTGTCCCAAGCCCAATTTTAGCAAAACGATGTCACGATTGTCATGGGACTTACCAATCGTGACATACTTAAGTATCGTTTCATATTGTTTTGCTAACTTTTTAGCATCTGAGACCAATCTATCATAAGAATATATTTTATCATTAAGACCAATTATCATATATTATTAAACTCCTAAGAATCTTTTTATCATATCATTTTATGATGAATTCTTTAATATATGACTTGATTTATAACAAGTGAGATTAGTTTGCTAACTTATTTTGTCTTTGATAGGTTAATCTATCTGATAAAAGATCTGTGCAATTGGTGAATCAGAGGATAAGATCAAGGTCTTGTTTTCTCCGGACAAGGATGCCTTTGCTGCATCCAGCGCCCTAACAAAGGTATAAAACTCACTCTTTGATTTATTTGAATAAGCACCTGAAAGAATTCTCATATACTCGGCTTCACCCTCTGCTGTAATTTTAGCAGCCTCTGCGTCTGCATTAGAAACACTGATGGCTACCTCTTTATCTGTCTCATTACGAATTTTCTGTGCCTTCGATTCACCTTCCGCGGTATAAGTTGCCGCAATTTGAGCACGTTCCGATATCATTCGATCAAATACAGCTGTCTTGTTATCACTTGGTAAATCGAGATGCTTTATCTCAACGGAAATCAATTCAATTCCATATTCCTCCATTGAACTACCTATTTTACTCATAACCGAATTATTTAATGTTCCATCCCGTCCGCTGATGACATCTGCCTGGGATAAGCTACTGATTACATTCTTAATTGAATTATATACCTTAGAATCAATTCTGCCCTCTGCTAATGCAACCGATGAATTCAAAGTCTGTGCAAATACAACTGGGTTTACTACTTTCCATAGAGCATAGCTGTCAGCAACCATGGTTTT
>JAQUYQ010000024.1:17554-26517 GCA_028691795.1 Herbinix sp. | reverse complement strand
GCAACAAAGGAAAAATATCTCCATAAGACGAGATATAATCAGGCTTATTAATCAATGGTCGCGATGTTAAAGTGAAGAGATTGTCTCTAAGGGAATACTTTGGGATAATCTCTTTTGCTTATATAACCCAATGTGGCAAAAGGTTGAATTTTGTTACTGTTCACACCCCAGCCAAAGCTGATGATGTGATTTCGGTAAATGTTTCCGAAGCGGAGCCGCTTCCGCTTAGTTGCATTACGTAACGGTACATAAGGCTCTAAAAGACAGAGCCTAAGTACCGACGAATGCAAATACTCCTTTTCGGAAACATTTGCCGAAATCACAGAGGCGGACTTCTAGCAGGGGTGTAAACAGTAACTGAGTTTTTATTATAAGGTTTAATACCATGAAATCCATATTGACCATAAGGGGACAGGTGACCTATAATATAACTATAATTTCATGAAACTTTCTACGTAAGATGCGGCATTTTAGGATAGGCGCATTTTTTCTATATTATTTGACAGGAAAAGTTTAATGTTTAAAATTTTTACAGATTTGTGCTTAAGAATAAATTTTTTTATATTTAATGAAGATAAAAGCACTATAAAATAACAACAAAATGTGATATAATTTAACACATGTGCTTAATAAAACGAATAGAAAGAAGGAAAGCGTTTATGGCTAGGTCAACATTTCCGGGCGGGATACACACATATGACGGTAAAAATCTGTCAATGGACAAGCCCACTACAGTCCTGTTACCGAAGGGTGATTTAATTTTTCCGTTATCCCAGCATATTGGTGCCCCTGCAAAACCTCTTGTAGCAAAAGGAGACAAGGTTTTGGTAGGGCAGAGAATAGGTGAGGCTTCGGGATTTGTTTCAGCAAATATCATTAGCTCAGTATCAGGAACAGTCAAAGAGATTGAGAAAAGGTTAACTGTTCAGGGAACTATGGTGGAATCTATTGTAATAGAGAATGACAACGCCTACACGAAAATCGACGGCTTTGGCCAGGAACGTGATTACAAGAACTTATCAAAGGATGAGATAAGACAGCTTGTGAAAGAAGCAGGTATTGTCGGACTTGGTGGAGCAGGCTTTCCTACGCATGTGAAGCTGACACCAAAGGATGATAGTAAGATTGATTATGTAATTGTAAATGGGGCAGAATGTGAACCTTATCTTACCTCTGACTACCGAATGATGCTGGAAGAACCGGAGAAGATTGTCGGCGGACTGAAGATAATGTTGCAATTATTTGATAAAGCCAAGGGAATTATTGCAGTCGAAGATAATAAACCTGAGGCAATAAAGAAACTTACAGAACTAGCCGCTAAAGAAGAGCGGATTGAAGTAAATGTTCTTAAGACAAAATATCCTCAAGGCGGTGAACGTCAGTTGGTATATGCTGTTACCGGAAGAAAGCTTAATTCGAAGAAGTTACCCTCCGATGTAGGATGTGTTGTAGATAATATTGATACCGTAATATCTATTTATATGGCTGTAGCTAAGAGTACACCGTTAATTCGTAGAATTATAACAGTATCCGGTGATGCGGTAAAGAATCCCCAGAATTTTAATGTTGCAATTGGAACAGATTACTGGGAGCTTCTTGAGGCAGCAGGCGGATTTAGCGATCGACCTGAGAAGATTGTATCCGGTGGGCCGATGATGGGTAATGCGATGTTTACCTGTAATATTCCGATAACTAAGGTTAGTTCGGCATTACTTGGCTTTCTTGTTGATAAAGCGGCGGTCACGGAAACACCCTGCATCCGCTGTGGTAAATGTGTTTCGGCTTGCCCTCTAAAGTTAATGCCGTTTGAGCTTGCAGCGCTCAGTATGCGCTCGGATGAAGAAACGTTTGTAAAAGCGGATGGAATGGAATGCTGCGGTTGTGGCTGCTGTTCCTATGTATGTCCCGCTAAGAGAGGATTAACACAGTCCATCATGCAGACAAGAGCTAGCATAATGGCTAAGAAAAAGAAAGCATAGACAATAAACAACAGAAAGAGGTGTAAGCGTGAGTGATTTGTTTCATGTATCAGCGGGCCCACATACAAGGAGTCCGATAACAACAAAAAATATAATGTTGGATGTGATCATTGCCCTAATTCCAGCGGGCTTGTTCGGAGTCATTAATTTTGGTATCCATGCTTTCATGGTAATTGCGGTTACCGTATTAGCATGCGTGTTAACGGAATATCTTTACTGTAAGGCGATGAAGAAACCATCCACGGCTGGAGATTGCAGTGCTGTAGTAACCGGCTTACTTTTGGCTTATAATGTACCTGCTAATTTCCCTTTGTGGATGTCGGCGCTCGGTGGAATATTTGCAATATTAGTAGTAAAAATGTTATTTGGCGGTTTAGGCCAGAATTTTATGAACCCTGCCTTGGCAGCTCGTGCATTTCTTTTAATTAGCTTTCCGGTAAGAATGACAAGCTTTGCAGTGGAGAAGATCACATCCCCCGGTGTAGTGGATTACATACAAAAGGGAGTTATAACGGTAGACGGTGTTACCGGTGCTACTCCTTTAGCTGCCTTAAAAGCCGGAGAGACAGTAGATTTATATAAAATGTTTATTGGTAATATCGGAGGTACCATTGGTGAGACAAGTGCAATTGCAATACTGATCGGTGCTGCTTACCTTGTATTTAGGAAAATAATATCACTTAAAATACCTCTTATTTATATTGCTACCGTTGCAGTATTTGTTATGATCTTTGGTGGTAAAGAATTCAATATGACCTTTCTACTAGGTCATATTCTTGGCGGCGGCTTATTGTTGGGAGCGTTTTTCATGGCTACGGACTATGTTACCAGTCCAATTACTCCGATGGGTCAGATTATATTCGGTATCTGCCTCGGCTTACTTACCGGGCTATTCCGTTTGTTTGGAGGTACTGCAGAGGGTGTATCCTATGCAATTATATTCTGTAATATGTTAGTACCATTGATCGAGAAGGCATCTCGTCAGAAGTCCTTTGGAAAGGAGCGTGCCCTCAGTGATAAATAAGAACGAAAAGAAAAAATCAACATTGATTAGGGATGCAATCGCACTTTTTTTGATTACTTTAGTATCTGGATTAGCTTTAAGTTATGTATATGAGATAACCAAAGCGCCGATTGAGCAGCAACAAATAGTAAAAAAGCAGAAAGCAAATCAGGCAGTTTTTACCGACGCAACTTCTTTTACCGAAGATGAGGAATTGATGGGAATAGCACAAAGTACGGACCTAGCCACGATAAATGCAGATTATGCCGGTGTAACAATTGATGAAATTAGTAAAGCATTTAACAGTAATAATGAGGCCATTGGCTATGACATAACGGTGACGACCACAACCGGCTACAAGGATCCGATTACCATCGTAATCGGATATTCGAAGGAAAAGGTGATTAAAGGAGTTGAAATCACCTCAATTAACGAAACAGCAGGTTTAGGTATGAAAGCAGCTGAACCGGATTTTATAGGACAGTTCCTTGATAAAAGTGTTAGTCAATATGTAGTTACGAAGACAGGTGCAACCACTGATGATCAGATCGACGCAATCAGCGGTGCAACGATAACATCAAGAGCTGTGACAAATGCAATTAATGCAGGAATTGGTTTTGTCACAGAATATGCCACGGATTTAGGAGGTGGAAAAAATGAATAAATATGCAGAACGAATTTATAATGGTATGGTGAAAGAAAACCCTACTTTCGTTATTATGCTTGGTATGTGTCCGACCTTGGCAGTAACGACCTCGGGTAATAATGGATTATATATGGGTCTTACCACAACAGCAGTACTTGCTGCCTCCAACTTATTAATTTCAGCCCTGAGAAAGGTAATTCCCGATAAAGTTCGTATTCCGGCTTATATCGTAGTGGTTGCATCTCTTGTAACCATTGTACAGCTGCTATTGAAGGCGTATCTGCCGACTGTTAATGATCTGCTTGGAATCTTCATTCCTCTAATCGTAGTAAACTGTATAATCTTAGGAAGAGCAGAAGCTTATGCTGCAAAAAATCCCATTGGGGTATCATTTTTTGATGGTATCGGAATGGGACTTGGATTTTCCGTTGCGTTGACGGTTATTGGATCCTTCCGAGAATTACTGGGTGCAGGTACCATCTTTGGCTTTAAAATAACACCGGACTCCTTTGAACCAATTTCCATATTCATTCTTGCACCGGGAGCTCTCTTTACCTTGGCAATTCTGACTGCGCTGCAGAATAAATTCAAGCTTCCGTCAGCGACAAACGGGTCGGTGAAGAACAATATCGGCTGCGGCGGTGACTGCTCCCACTGTGGAGGCAGTATCTGTACGACCAACCGTGAAATGTTGTCCTCCAAGGATGAGATTGCAGCATCTAAAGAAAGTATAGTAAAAAAAGCAACAATAAAATCAGAACATGGGAAAAATGAGGAGAAATCCTCCCAAAAAGGAGGATTGATTTAGATGAAAGAGTTAATTATAATAATCATCGGTTCAGCGTTGGTTAATAATGTCGTACTAAGTCAATTTCTTGGCTTATGTCCTTTCCTAGGCGTATCAAAGAAAACGAACACGGCAGCAGGAATGGGTAGTGCGGTTATCTTTGTAATCACAATCGCCTCTGCCTTATGCAGCCTTATATATACTGGTATTCTGGTACGGCTTCATATGGAATATCTACAGACGATTGTATTCATTCTGGTAATTGCATGTCTGGTACAATTTGTTGAGATGATATTAAAGAAATACAGTCGTGCCTTATACAGTGCACTCGGTGTGTATTTACCATTAATTACAACCAATTGTGCAGTACTTGGCGTTGCTATCATTAATGTAAATAAAGACTATGGTTTAATATCTAGTATTGTGAATGGTTTCGGTACAGCTGCTGGATTTACAATTGCCATCATCATCATGGCAGGTATTCGTGAGAGAATAGAGTATAATGATGTTCCAAAATCCTTCCAAGGTTCCCCTATTGTGCTGATTACAGCTGGACTTATGGCAATTGCTTTCTGCGGATTTGCCGGATTACTATAGGAGGGAGGGAAAAACATGATATTACAGATTATAAATTCTGGTAGCTTTCTTCCAGAGGTAACAGGTATCGTTGCAGTAGCCTTCAGTCTGAAGGGAGTTGGTATAGCTACAGCAATTGTAGCCGCTGTTGGGTTGTTCATTGGATTGTTTCTGGGATTTGCGGCAAAAACTTTCGAAGTGGAGACGGACGAGCGTGAAATACAGGTAAGAGAACTTCTCCCCGGTGCCAATTGCGGTGGTTGCGGTTATCCCGGCTGTGACGGTTTGGCAAATGCTATTGCAAAAGGGGAAGCCCCTGCCAACGGCTGTCCGGTAGCTAATAAGGAGGCCCATAAAAAGATAGCAGAGGTTATGGGTACTGTTGTGGAGGAAAGCGAGAGAAAGGTTGCATATGTAAAATGCTCCGGAACCTGTGATAAAACAGAAGTCAAATATGAATATTACGGAGTTCAGGATTGCAAGAAGGTAGCTCTTGTTCCCGGAAAAGGAAATAAAAAATGTATCTATGGCTGTATGGGATTTGGCTCGTGCGTAAAGGCCTGTGCATTTGATGCAATTCATATTATCAATGGAATAGCAGTGGTCGACAAAGAAAAATGTACCGCCTGCAGCTCTTGTATAGCACAGTGCCCGAATAAACTGATCGAGTTAGTACCTTACTCTGCAAGACATCTTGTAACTTGCAATTCACCTGAGAAGGGTAAAGATGTGAAAGCAGCTTGTGCTGCCGGCTGCATCGGCTGTAAGATTTGCGTTAAAAACTGTGAGTACGGTGCAATTAATGTAGAGAATAATCTTGCCTACATCGATTACAGCAAATGTACGAACTGTGGAAAGTGCGCCACAGTATGCCCGGTTAAGGTTATTCGGGTTCAGCAAGCATAAAGTTACTAAATGAAATTTCGCAATTAATTATTACAATATTATGATTCGCCCGACAAAAGCCCACATTATCCTAAGTTGATGAATATGGCTACATATATATCCAGATGGCGCAGACCGGCATCTTGTGATTGCCTTCTTTTTAGGCAATCACTGGATGGTAAGGCAAGTCCAGATGGATATATATGCAGTCATATTCATCATACACAAATCCCATTGGCCTTTGTCGGGCGAATCATATTATATTTGAGAATAAATCTTGTAGGAACTTAAGCCCATAAAATGTCATAAGCTATTGAAAAAATTGGTAATATAATTTAAAATGATGTTGTAGCATATTCTGGTAAATTCCATGGAGGGGACCGGCATGATACAGGCGTACAATTATTTGCTGGAAAACTTTCCTGCAAAAAGAGCAGTAATGTATCCTGCAAAAAACAGAAAGGAATTAAAAAAGGTTTACGATGATATTGTAAGCCTTAGTAAACGTTCGCCTTATTGTAAGATAGACCTTACAAAAGAGAACCAGGAATATGCAATTGGAGTGAAAGAATCCGCACTAGAACTTAAATCGAAGTTAAATAATATATTGAACCCACAAATTTCCGGATTTCAAAGTAAAACAGTATCGGTTAGCGATGAAAGTATTTTATCTGCTAAATTATTGAATGAAAATACAGAAAATTTACCGAGCACAATTCAGATTCAAGTGAACACCTTAGCTAATGTGCAGGTCAACAGAGGTAAGGAACTGATGCACTCTTCTTACGCACTGCCTGTGGGAAAATATAATTTTCAGGTAGATGTTTTGGAGGAAACCTATCCGCTGACCTTTGTTCAAAAGGATAGAGTAAATAATGAGGAATCAATTAAAAACATGGCTGATTTTCTGAATCAGTCTGTGCCAGGAATAAATGCATCAGTTGAAAAAAGTAATTCCAGAGAATATAGTAGAATATTGATTACTTCAGATATGTCTGGTAGATTTGGAGAAAAGAATTATACCTTTGAAGATACGAAGCTATACGGCAAGGGAGTGGTAGATTTCTTTGGCTTGAATCGTATGGAAAAGGCATCTGCCTGTGCGGATTTCGAATTGAACGGTGTAGAAAAACAGACGGCAACGAATACCTTTACGTTAGAAAATACACTTCACATTTCATTACATAACAGCGCAGAGCAACCGGTAACTTTGAGAATTACTCCTGACAGCAATCAGATTCTAACTGCGGTGGATTCCTGTTTATCAACTTACAACAGCATAATCGGGCTGGCAAAGGACCGTACACTGAATAATAAGGAGCATTACAGCGCTTCTAAATTAATAGGTGAAATGAAAAGTTTAGAAAAGTTATATGGTGAAGAACTCACAGCTTGCGGAATTCGGGCCTTAGAGGATGGTACTCTGAAAATAGATGATTCACTTGCTGTTTCTGCCGCTGAGGACGGCGGCATGGAAAGCTTATTTACAAGAGAAAACGGATTTATAGCAAGGCTGATGGATAAGGCAGAAGCCATTGCAATAAATCCGATGGAATACTTGGAAAAAACGATCGTAACATATCCTAATAATGAAAAAAATTCTTTTAATAACCCGTATGTAACCTCAATGTACAGCGGTTTATTCTTTAACTCTTATTGTTAAGATAAGAGTTTGCTTTTACATACTCGCTGGGCGTTAATCCTATGCGTTTCTTGAAAATTCTGCTAAAATAATTCGGATCCTTATAACCCACCATAAAACACACTTCCTTAACAGTCAAGCTGGTATCAGTTAATAACTCCTTTGCTTTTTTTACCCGCAGCATGGAAAGCCAGTCAATAAAATTGAAACCCGTTGTTTTTTTTATCAATTTACTAAAATACTGAGGACTGATATTAACCTGGGATGCCATATCTTCCAAGGAGATATCATCCGTATAATGATTCTCAAGATATTCTCTTGTTGCTTTGACAATATGATTCGTATAATCAATTGTAGATTGCGGTTTCACATAACTGGTTATGTAAATAAAGCATTGGAAAGCAAATTCGGTAAGCTGACTTCCCCTTAGTTCCATAAACTGACTTACATAGGAGGTATAATTAATAAATTTAGCTTCTGTCTTGCTGTCCATCTGCATGGTATGGTTGGCCATTACCAGTATTTCGAGTATTTTGTTACGTTTTATATCATCATTTAACGGATCAATCCATTCCATAATGATACCAAAATAATCATAAGCCTCCGGCTTACGAAGACGAATTGCCTCTATGAGATGTTTTTCAGTATCAAGATAATCAAATCTATTCTCAATAGACAATTGTCTTAAATCAAGATAATGTGTAATATGATTTGGAATATTAAAATACATACAGGCAAGAGCATCTAAAAAAGAGGAATAAATGGAATGTATACTCTTAACGCTGCCAATACCTATTTTTACCGAGAGGTCATAATTTGATTCAATTATTTCGACAAGTTCTTTACATAAGGCTATGCTTTCCTCCTTATGAACCTTTTCGGGAATAGCAGAATCATAACTAATTAATAAGCTCATACGGTTGGTAACTAAAGGTCCTACCGAACAGCCTGTAGTTGGTAATGAATTCTTGATCATATGATGCAGCTCTAATTCATCGGTAGAAGAGCCAGCTTTTAAGTCGGGCAACTCAATTAGAATTAAACATGCGAAATCTTTAATATTACAAATTTGTTGAAAAATTGCTAGTTCAAAGGGTAGACAGCCTCTAAAAAGCATTGAAAACATAAAGCTTCTTTCAATGAATGCAAGACAATCTTCACTTGCTAATTGTTGGTTTGAGGTCAAAATATCTATTTGAAGACTATCCCAAAAATCCTTTAGATCTACGGACTTTAATGGACTATTACTTTGATCATTCATTAAATCACCTCCCCCGTAAGGTTGGAATATAGTACCATTGAATCTAATTAAAGTATAACATAATATGATAAAAAAAACACTACCAAAATATGGATGTCAGGTCGAATAATAAAGATTTAATATATTTAATAATATTTAATAATATTTAATATATTAATATAAAATTTGCCACATAAATGCCAAC